>VMDJ01000003.1 GCA_008080925.1 Gammaproteobacteria bacterium | reverse complement strand
AAAAAAACCGGCTTGCGCCGGTTCTTTTGTTTTTGTCGAAGCGATTAGGCTGCCAGCGCAGTACGTAGCTTCTTCATCGCTGCATTCTCGATCTGGCGGATGCGCTCAGCTGAGACGCCATATTCATCCGCAAGGTCATGCAAGGTTTCCTTGTTATCAGTCAGCCAGCGACGCTCCAGGATGTCACGGCTACGCTCGTCTAACTCAGCAATCGCATTAGCTAGTGCTGTTTGTTGCTGCTGTTCAGTATCTTCGGCTTCAATTTGTGCCGCAGGCTCATGACGCATGTCGGTGAGGTAGGCGGCAGGTGCAAAGCTTGCTGCTTCTTCATCGTCATCTGGTGCTTCAAACGCAACATCATGGTTGCTCATTCGAGCTTCCATTTCGACAACGGTTTCTGGTTTAACGCCTAAGTCTTGTGCAACACCTTCGATCTCTTCTTGAGAGAACCAGCCCAAACGCTTTTTAGAGCTACGTAAGTTGAAGAACAATTTACGTTGAGCTTTGGTTGTTGCCACTTTAACGATGCGCCAGTTGCGAATAATGAACTCGTGCATCTCGGCTTTAATCCAATGTACCGCGAATGACACAAGGCGTACGCCCATGTCAGGATCGAAACGGCGAACCGCTTTCATCAGACCCACAGTGCCTTCTTGAACTAAGTCGTTTTGAGATAGGCCATAACCGCTGTAACCACGAGCGATACGCACGACAAAGCGAAGGTGAGACAGAACCAGTTCGCGCGCAGCTTCGAGGTTTTGTTCATCACGCAATTGCAGGGCAAGCTCGCGCTCGCGCTCGGCTGTCAGCATGGGCAATTGGAACGCAGCACTTACGTACGCTTCCATGCTGCCTGTTGGCAGGGTTTGCGGCATTGCTAGAGCAGTTGTCATGGTGTTATTTCCTTCTTTCATGGCTATAGATTAGCACTCTCGGCATATGAGTGCCAAGTCGTCAAAAAGTTCCATAAGTTAAGGTTTTTCGGTGATTTTCCTAGTCGGGCTGGATCATTCGGAGATGGCGGATCAGCGCGAGCAGGGCGCCCCCTAGGCCGAGGAGTGGGCTACCAAAGAAAACCAGCAAAAATGCCTCACCAGAGAGCCAGTCGAGGGCGAAATTGCTGTTGTAGAGACCGCTGATCTGCTCCACCGGGCCAGACAGCAGCCACAAGGCAATGATGCTCATGATCAGTGCGGCAATGCCACCGAGAAGGCCGTACCAGAGCCCCTCATAGAGGAAAGGTCGACGAATGAAGCGGTCGGTCGCGCCAACCAGTTTCATGATCTCAATCTCGCTATGACGGTGCTGTACCTCAAGGCGGATGGTGTTGCCCACAATGAGCAATACGCCAGCACCTAACAATGCGGCAAGAACGAGTACACCGCGGATAAACAAATCAGTGATCGCCTCTAGGCGTTGTACCCATTCCAAATCGAGTTGAGCGGAATCGACCTCGCGGAGGGTTTTGAGTTGACTGAGCAGCTGCTTGGCAGCCATCGGTGTGCTGCTCGCCTCATTGGGGGTGATCACGATCACGTTGGGAAGCGGGTTGTCTTTGAGTAGATCGAGTGCGGCGCCAAAGCCTGAGCGCTCTTTGAACTCTTCCAGAGCTTGCGCCTTGGTGATCAGTTGCGTGTTAGCCACACTATCTAAGGCGGCTACGCGTTGTGCTATCGCTCTGGCTTGGGTTTCATCGATATCGGTTTTTAGAAACAGCGAAATACTCGATGCGCCTTGCCATTCATCCGATAAGCCGCGCACGTTATCAATCATTACGTACAGGGTGGTCGGTAGTGCGATAGCAATTGCTATAACCGCTAAGGTCATGCCGTTGCTCAATGGATTTAATAGTAAACGACCGAGCGCAGTCACTGCTGTTTGCGCATGGCGCATTGCCCAAATGCTGATGAAGTTAGGCTTCTCGTTACGCGTTTTTGATTTCATTTGCGTGCCCAACCATCTGCCACGATGCGGCCTTTATCAAGTTTGATAATGCGTTGGGACATGCTGAGGATGAGCGCGATGTCGTGCGTTGCGATAAGTAATGTCACGCCAACGCGATTGAACTCCATGAACAGCTCCATAATCTCTTTGGAAAGTTCAGGGTCGAGATTACCCGTAGGCTCGTCAGCAAGTAGCACCTTCGGCTTACTCACCACAGCGCGAGCGATACCGACGCGTTGTTGCTCACCACCGGAGAGAGTTAAGGGCATGCTGCGTTCTTTGTGCAGTAGGCCCACCTTATCTAAGGCGGCATTCACGCGGCGTTTAATTTCATTTGGGCTTGCGCCAGCAACGACGAGGGGTAGCGCAACATTGTCGAATACGGTGCGATCGTGCAGCAGGCGGTGATCTTGGAAGATCATGCCGACATCGCGACGGTGATAAGGGATTTGGCTATTGCTGAGTTTATTCAGGTTGCGATCGTTCACCCAGACTTGCCCGCGTGTTGGGCGCTCTAAACAACCAATCAACCGAAGCAGGGTGCTTTTCCCCGCACCTGAGTGGCCGGTGAGGAAGGCCATTTGACCTTCTTCAATCGCAAAGCTTGTGTTACTTAAGCCTTCGTGACCAGTGGCGTAGCGTTTTGAAACATTATCGAAGCGAATCATGCTTATTTTTCGAACAAAGCTTTTACAAACTCTTCTGCATCGAAAGGACGAAGGTCATCAATACCTTCGCCAACACCAATGAAACGAATGGGCACGCCAACGCGTTCCGCGATCGCAAATACGATACCGCCTTTTGCCGTGCCATCGAGCTTACTTAAGGTAATGCCTGTAAGGCCAACCGCTTTGAAAAATTGTTCAGCTTGGTTAATTGCGTTTTGCCCCGTGCCCGCATCAACGACAAGCATTACTTCATGAGGCGCATCTTCATCGAGTTTCTTCATAACCCGCGCAATCTTTGTCAGCTCATCCATTAGGTTATCTTTGGTATGCAGACGACCTGCGGTATCGGCGATCAGTACATCCATGCCGCGTGCTTGAGCCGCTTGTAAAGCATCGAAAATGACCGAGGCGGAGTCAGCCCCTGTCGCCTGTGCGATAACCGGGATGTTATTGCGCTCACCCCAGGTCTGAAGTTGCTCAACAGCTGCCGCGCGGAAGGTGTCACCCGCGGCTAGCATGACTTTCTGACCATCGTTTTGTAGCTTTTTGGCCAGCTTGCCAATCGTGGTGGTTTTGCCGGCGCCATTAATGCCAACCATCAAAATGACTTGAGGCTTACCTGGTTGAGGCTCAACTAAGGGGCATTCGCATTGCTTAAGTATTTCAACCAAATGTGCCTGAAGAACTTCACTAAGCGCGGCAGGATCTGAAAGAGTTTTGCGTTTTACGCGATCAGTGAGGTCGTCAATGATGCGCTGTGTGGTATCAACACCCACGTCAGCAGTCAATAATAAGGTCTCAAGTTCTTCGAGCAGATCGTCGTCGATCTTCTTTTTACCAAGTACCAAGTCAGCCAGACCGTCACTGAAGGTGCTGCGGCTGCGGGCCAGTCCTTGCTTGAGTCGCTCGAAGAAGCCGGATTGCGCGGTGTGTTGTTCAGCGCTCGGTTCATTCTGTTTTTTCTTACCAAATCCAAACATGGGGGTTCCGAGTTGGGAACTGTTTACGTCAACAATTCCTCTAATCAGTTGCGTCACTCATAGGGTTCCGAAAGAATGCTGATATTGCAGTCGATGCGGGAGTGCTTTTGTTGAGCGCATCCTATCATCGCTACCCTAGGGCGTCGCTGTCCGATAAGGGGTATCGCAGAGAAAGGAGGTTTGATTTGCGATTTTTGACCAGTTTAGTGCTCGCCTTGGTATTTTTAGGCTCGGCTCATGCCAGCGTAACCGAGGCAACTTTAGATAACGGGATGCGCGTGTTGGTGAAGCGTGATGCACGTGCACCGATTGCCGTGTCGATGGTGTGGTATCGCATTGGCGGTAGTTATGAAGAGCCAGGTTCAACTGGCTTGTCGCATGTGCTCGAGCACATGATGTTCCGTGGCACCAAAAATACCGAGCCGGGTGAATTCTCGCGCACGATCTCTGCGCTTGGCGGAAGTGAGAATGCGTTCACAAGCCGTGATTACACCGCTTACTTTGAGACACTGGCGGTCGAGCATTTGGATAAAGCGCTCGAGCTCGAAGCAGATCGCATGCGCAATATGACGCTCAACAATGACGAATTTTTACGGGAGCTTGAGGTTGTTAAAGAAGAGCGTCGTCTACGAACTGATGATAAGCCTACGGGTTTGCTGTACGAGCAATTAATGTCGACGGCCTACCGGGCATCGTCTTATCAAAATCCAGTGATTGGCTGGATGAATGATCTCGACCAAATGAAGGTTGAGGATCTCAAGCGTTGGTATGACATGTGGTATCAGCCGAACAATGCGACCTTGGTTGTTGTGGGTGATGTTGAAGGTGCTGATGTTGTTGCGATGGCGAAAAAACACTTTGGCTCGATTCCGCGAGGTGATGTACCACAGCTAAGGGAAACACCAGAACCACCTCAGCGTGGCCTAACGCGCGTTAATGTGTCAGTGCCTGCAAAGCAGCCTTACTTATTGATGGGCTACAAGGTGCCGGTGATTGGCAGCGGTGCTGAAGAATGGGAGCCGTATGCGCTAGCGGTGCTATCGAGCATCTTAGACGGTGGTGATAGTGCACGTCTGACCAGTGAGATGGTACGTGAACAAAAGCTCGCTGCGTCGGCAGGTGCCTCTTACGATGCCTATTCGCGACTACCGAGTTTGTTTTTGATGGATGGCGTGCCAAACGAGGGTGTAAATCTTGATCAGATAGAGCAAGCCTTGCTTGAGCAAGTAAAGCGTTTGCATGATGCACCAATCTCAAGTGATGAGCTTAAACGTGTTGTCACTCAAGCGGTGGCTCAAAAAGTGTTTGCTGCGGATTCGTTTATGTCACAAGCGATGGAATTGGGCAGCCTAGATTCGATTGGCTTGGACTGGCGCTTGGTGAATGTCGAGATTGAGAATTTGAAGAAGGTTACGGCTGAGCAAGTACAAGCGGTGGCTAAGAAGTATCTGGTCGAGAGGAACTTAACCATTGCACGTCTTGATCCAGAGCAAACAGGAGCACAGCAATGAAAAAGCTAATCACTCTTTTTGCGCTCATCGGGTTTGGCTTTTCAGTTAATGCGTTGGCGGTGCCTAAAATTCAAACGTGGACAAGTGATGCTGGTGCCAAGGTAATGTTTGTGCCAGCGGATAGTTTGCCTATGGTTGATGTGCGCGTGGTGTTTGATGCGGGCGGTGC
>VMDJ01000111.1 GCA_008080925.1 Gammaproteobacteria bacterium | reverse complement strand
ATCTTATCCAAGCCTTCTGATTCAGCTTGCTGCTTAACCAAACCCGAACCCGGCACAACCAAGGCCAACTTCACGTTATCTGCAACTTTGCGACCTTTTGCCACTTCAGCAGCTGCACGTAAATCTTCGATTCGTGAGTTGGTACATGAACCGATAAACACCTTATCGATAGCAATTTGATTGATTGGCGTGTTCGCTTCTAGACCCATGTAAGTCAACGCACGTGACATACCTTCAGCTTTTACCGCATCAGATTCTTTCGCTGGATCAGGTACATTGGCATCAACTGATACCACCATCTCAGGTGATGTACCCCAAGTCACTTGCGGCTTAATGCTAGAACCTTCAATCGTGACCACTTTATCGAATTGCGCACCTTCATCTGAGTGCAAGGTATTCCAATAAGCGACCGCTTGATCCCACTGCGCTTCAGTCGGTGCATAAGGACGACCCTTCACGTAATCGATGGTCTTTTGATCAACTGCAACAAAGCCCGAGCGCGCGCCGCCTTCGATCGCCATGTTGCACAATGTCATACGACCTTCCATGGAAAGATCGGTAATACCCTGTCCTGCGAATTCAATCGCATAACCGGTTCCGCCTGCGGTACCAATCTCACCAATGATCGCCAAGACGATGTCTTTTGCGGTGATACCTGGAGCAGTTGGTCCGACGATTTCAACCTTCATTGCTTTTGATTTCTTTTGAATCAAACACTGAGTCGCTAATACGTGCTCAACTTCTGAAGTCCCAATGCCATGTGCCAAGGCACCAAAAGCACCATGCGTTGAGGTATGCGAGTCACCACAGACAACCGTCATGCCTGGCAGGGTTGCACCTTGCTCAGGACCAACAACGTGCACAACACCCTGGCGAATATCGTTCATCTTGAATTCAGTAATACCAAAGTGATCACAGTTTTGATCCAAGGTCTCAACCTGAGTACGCGAAATAGGATCCTCGATACCTTTTGTACGGTCAGTGGTTGGAACGTTATGGTCCGGTGTAGCTAAGTTAGCTGACAAACGCCAAGGCTGGCGATTGGCGATTCGCAAACCTTCAAAAGCTTGCGGTGAGGTGACCTCGTGAACCAAGTGACGATCGATATACAGCAAGCAGGTGCCATCCTCGTCTTGGCGCACCACATGCGAATCCCATAATTTGTCGTAAAGCGTTTTTGCCATACAGCTAACTCCTTGAATTGATGAGCGAACTTTACTGTTTGACAATTATCCCGTAAATTCATATTTTTTATAAATTACATTCCATTTGGGAATAATTATGGATCTGTCAGCCCTACAAGCCTTTGTCGCTGTGGCACAGAATGCCTCCTTCTCTCATGCAGCTGAGCAACTGTTTGTCAGCCAATCTGCGATCAGTAAGCGCATCGCGCAGCTTGAAACCGACATCAAAGCGCAGCTATTCGACCGAATCGGTCGAAAAGTCGCGCTCACCGAAGCCGGCCACGCCCTGCTGCCTCGCGCGCAACGCCTATTGAATGACGCAAAAGAGCTGCAGCGTGTAGTTGCGGATCTGCAAGGTGATATCGCGGGCAAACTCACGATGGGCACTTCACACCATATAGGTCTTCACCGATTACCAGATCCTCTGCGTCAGTTCACACAGCTACACCCAAATGTTGAGCTGGATATTCAGTTCATGGATTCTGAAGAGGCATGTCATGCCGTCGAGGTCGGCGAATTAGAATTAGCGATCGTGACACTGCCACCTACGCCACGTGAGCGTCTGTCACTCACGACAATTTGGCACGACCCTCTCGTTTTCGTTGCTGCTAAAGATCATGCGCTGTGTCATCAAAAATCCAGCTTAGCTGATCTTGCTGAGCACTCTGCTGTACTACCCAGCACACATACCTACACTCGCGGCATCTTAGAGAGCTTATTACGTAATGAAGGACTCGCCCTGAACGTTGCGATGGAAACGAATTACCTAGAAACACTACGCATGTTGGTTTCAACCGGGTTAGGTTGGTCACTACTTCCCAAAACATTGATCGCTGATGACATCCAAGAGATCAAGATTCCAAAGGTTCAACTTCAACGTGAACTCGGTGTTGTGACACACGAAAAACGCAGCCTATCGAATGCAGCACAAGCGATGATTCGCTTGTGTGGAGAATCTGCTTAAGCGGTTTTCTCTGCAGGATTGAGTCGGTATTCCATCGCGGATAACAAAGCAGGCACCAAGAACAACACCAAGAAGGTCGCAAACGCTAAACCGAAGGAAATTGAAACCGCCATCGGGATCAAGAACTGTGCCTGCAATGAGGTTTCAAACAGCAAAGGTAATAAGCCTGCAATCGTCGTTAATGAGGTGAGCAATACCGCACGTAAACGCAGACGTGATGCGGCAATTACGGCATCACGAATCGACTCACCCTTCTCGCGTAGCTGCTTATAGAAAACCACCAAAATAATCGAGTCGTTCACCACGATACCCGATAGGGCAAACACACCAAACATCGACAAGATCGTTGGCGTAATACCCATAAAGAAGTGACCCATCAAGGCACCGACGATACCAAACGGAATGATGGCCATGACAACCAGCGGCCATCCATAAGAACTAAATACCCAAGCCAATACGATGTAGATCATCGCCAACGCAAAAAATGCACCTTGCTTCATATCGGTTTTTGTTTGCTCTTGATCTTCAGCCTTACCGGTAAAGGCCCAATGCACGTCATATTTCTCAACCAACTGCGGTAGAACAGACGCCGCCAACTGCTCACGAATCGCATTAGCGTTTGCCACTTTGGTATTCACATCCGCCAAGACCGTTACTGCTAGCTGACCATCAGCGTGTCGAAGTGCTTTAAAGCCACGGCGCTCTTTGATATCAACAACAGAACTTAAAGGAACTGTATTGCCATTCGGCAGGTAAATACGGAAGCTTTCGAGAGTAGAAAGACGATGACGTTCGTCATCCGGCAACATGACGCGAACTTCGATCTCGTCATCTCCTTCGTTAAAAATCTGCACCAACTGCCCATCGAGTGCGGCGCGTAACTGACGACCCACACCATCAGTCGATAATCCCAACGCAGCTCCGGTTGCATTGAGTTCGTACATCAACTGTAAATTACCGAATGGCAGATCATCTTCAACACTGCGAGTTCCAGTAATGGCTTTAATCGCTTCGGTAAGCTCAAGTGAGGCCATTTTCAGCTCAGTATCGGTAGAACCGGTCAGACGAATCTCAAGATCACGCCCAGGTGGACCACCCTTGCGTGCTGCCATACTGAAGTACTCAAGACCCGGTGGCTTAGTAATCAGCGATTCCCATTTGCTGGTGAACTGATCGTTAGTCACTTCACGCGCATCATTAGCAATCAACTCAACAAAAACAGAGGCAAACTGATCACCCTTTTGCGACTGAATTGCATCTGATAGATAGGACATACCTTTACTGACTTGCGCAAACTTCACCAGACCACCACCCAAGGCTTTGTCGGTTTCATAAAGCTGCTCTTCGACATGATCAATGAAGGCATGCACACGTTCAGGTGGCGTGCCCGATACAAAGCTCGCAGAGGCAACCACAATATTGCCTGGCACCGATGGGAAGAAAGTAAAGCCCATACGACCACCAGCCAAAAGACCGACCAGTAGAATGATGGTCGATAGCGCGATTGCTAGGGTTGCCATGCGGTTATCCACCGCCCATGTCACCGCTTTTTGGAAAGTGCCATCACGGAACTCATCAAAGCGCACATCCCAACGCTTTCTAAACGACCCAATCTTGGCTTTTGTCATACCTTTAAAGCTATGGCGCAAGTGACCTGGCAAAACCAAGAAGCTCTCAATCAAAGAAGCCAAAATCACACAAACAATCACAAACGGAATGTCGCCGAGAAACTTACCAATCAAACCGGAGACAACGAACAACGGAATAAAAGCTGCAATCGTTGTTAAGGATGAGGACATAACCGGTGCCAGCATACGGCGCGCACCACCCTCTGCCGCCTCTAGAGAACTCTCACCTGTTTGATGGTGAGTTAACGCATCTTCACCCACCACAATGGCATCGTCGACGATGATACCGAGGGCCATAATCAGTGCGAACAACGAAATCATGTTGATGCTGCCGCCCGCTACATACATGACAGCCAAGGTCGCCATGAAAGACACAGGAATACCTACAGTTACCCATGTCGCCACACGGCCGTTCAAGAAGAGATAAAGAATCCCAACCACCAGAATCAAACCGCCAAGACCATTTTTTAACAGTAGGTTGATACGGTCTTTAATCAGCTGCCAGTTCTCGTCATAAAGAACCAACTCAACACCTTGCGGGAGACGTGGGCGAATATCTGCTAAATAGTTATTCATGATCTCAGCTGACTTGAGTGAGTCAGCAGTGGTGGCACGCTGCAGTTTCATCTCAACCGCAGGTTTGCCTTTATAAGTCATAGTGACTTGATTGGGACGCGCACGACGCTCAATCTCAGCCACATCGCCGACGAGTACCAAACGTCCATTTTCATCTGAGATGATGGGCAGATCAGCAAAGCCTTTTTCATCACGACGCTGACTTTGGGTACGCATCTCAACGCCACTTTCATCTCGCCCCAGCATGCCAGCAGGTAAATCACGTGAGGTGGCATTGATCTTTTGACTGATTTGATCAAGCGATAGCGACAGGTCTTCTAGATGGCGACGTGGCACCTGAATCGCAATCTCTTCTTCCGGCAAGCCGTTTATCTGTACACGTGAGATACCCGCATCGAGAAGCTCACGCTCTAAACGACGCACTAAAGGTCGCAGCTGACGTAGATCATCCGGGCCATACACCATCATTCGCGCAATATCTTCGTACCGCGCCAAATGGGTTACCTCTGTCCGCTCACTATCTTGAGGAAGATTACGAACAGAATTTACTAGCTCTTCGACCCGTGACACCTTGTCACCCATATCGCTCCCCTCTGGGAACTCAAGTGTGACCACACTCACCCCTTGCGCCGAGGTAGAACTCATATCATCGAGATCATCAGCTGACCTTAATGCGTTTTCTAAAGGTTGCGTTAACGAGCGCTCGACATCTTCTGCACTCGCGCCAGCCCACACCGTCCGCACCTGAACAATCTCAAGTTCGAAATTAGGGAAAAACTGCACATTAAGATTGGATAAGCCCCATGCACCGGTCAGCAACATGATGATCATCAGCAGATTCGCAGCAACCTTATTCTGCGCAAAGATGCCGATCAAATCATTACGATGCTGAAAGCCGGTCATTACTGAGCCTCAGAAGAACGTAATAGCAAACCATCAATCGCATTGGGTAA
>VMDJ01000150.1 GCA_008080925.1 Gammaproteobacteria bacterium | reverse complement strand
GGCCCATCACAACAAGCGCATGGGCAATCCAGCGCCCAATAAGAATTAAGAGGAATATTCATGCGACCAAGTGGACGTGCCGCCGGGCAAATGCGAACTGTAAGTTTCACCAAAGACTTCACCAAACATGCAGAAGGTTCTGTACTGGTTGCCTTTGGCGAAACCAAAGTGATCTGTACCGCATCGATTGATAACCGTCAGCCACGTTGGATTCGTGATGAGAACCAAGGCTGGGTTACCGCTGAATACGGCATGCTGCCTCGTTCTACGCATGGCCGCATGGATCGTGAAGCTGCACGCGGTAAGCAAAGTGGTCGCACCCAAGAGATTCAACGACTGATTGGTCGTTCGCTGCGTGCGTGTATCGATCTGAAAAAGTTAGGACCTCGTACCATCACGCTCGACTGCGATGTTATTCAGGCCGACGGTGGTACGCGTACTGCCTCGATCTCCGGCGCCTTTGTCGCGATGCAACTTGCAATCAAGGACATGATCACTAATGGCCTGCTTGAAGAAAGTCCGGTTCATCAAAACGTCGCTGCTATCTCAGTCGGCATTTTTAATGGCACGCCCGTACTCGACTTAGACTATGCCGAAGACAGCTCAGCGGAAACTGACATGAATGTCGTCATGGACCAAAGCGGTCGCTTTATCGAGATTCAAGGGACTGCCGAAGGCGCACCTTTCTCACGTGAAGAGATGGAGACTCTGTTAGCTCTCGCTGAAAAAGGGATCAACGAGATCATCGCTGCACAGAACGCGGTGATTGGATGAATAACGACAGCTCAACTATCGTTCTTGCCAGTAGCAATGCCGGCAAGCTGAAAGAGATTCGTGAACTGCTCGAGGGACTGGATTTAGACATTCGCCCGCAAGGTGATTTTGAAATCCCTGACGCGATCGAAGATGGCTTGAGCTTTGTTGAAAACGCCATTCTCAAAGCACGTCATGCATGTGCCATGACTGGCTTGCCAGCAATCTCGGATGATTCAGGCATCGAAGTCGATTATCTCGATGGCGCACCGGGGATTTACTCCGCTCGCTATGCCGGAGGCCAAGGTAACGAAGCGAATAACGCCAAATTACTCAATGCCTTAAAAGGCGTACCGGAAGATCAACGCACAGCACGCTTTCAATGCGTGATGGTGTATATGCGTCACGCTAAAGATCCCACACCGATCATTTGCCAAGGCACATGGGAAGGTCGCGTGATCACTGAGCTTAAAGGGACCGAAGGCTTTGGATACGACCCGCTGTTTTATGTGCCGAGTGAAGGCATGACTTCAGCCGAGTTATCACCTGAGCGTAAAAACCAACTCAGCCATCGTGCTCAAGCATTGAAGAAACTGCTCGCTGCACTTTCTTAAAACGGTGCAAATAAATCCATCACGCGTTCTTGGTGTGACTCGCAATGCTTAGTGATAACGCTCACTACTTCGTCCACATCGTCTGTCAGCGTTAATAGCTCTAGGTCCGCAGGATCAATCAGATGCTTAGCCGCGAGCTGATCTTTAAACCAATCGAGCAAGCCCTGCCAGTATTCAGTACCCACAAGAATAATGGGTAAGCGCGGCGTTTTACCGGTTTGCACGAGGGTCAATATCTCACTGAGCTCATCGAGCGTACCGAAACCACCGGGCAGCACCACATAAGCAGAGGCATATTTGACAAACATGACTTTGCGCACAAAAAAGTAACGAAAATCGAGCGAGATATCTTGGTACTTATTCGGCTGCTGTTCTTTTGGCAGCTCAATGTTCACCCCAATACTTTGCCCTTCCCCAGCAAAGGCGCCTTTGTTAGCTGCTTCCATAATGCCTCCGCCACCACCACTAACCACGGAGAAACCTTGATCTGAGAGCTTACGCGCAATCTGTTCGGCTTTGAGATACGCAGGATCACTGGACAAGGTTCGCGCCGAACCAAAAAAAGTAACTGCTGGATGAATGCTATTGAGCGTTTCGTAGCCTTCAACAAACTCAGCCATGATGCGGAAGATGCGCCATGTGTCGTGCGTTAGCAGCATTTCGGGGGTGATCGGGCTATTTTTCTCGGTCATCTGAATGTCCTAAAAAGAAAACAATCTATTGCTTGGATGCGACGGTCAGTCTGGTTAGCATAGCAACCATCTTATGACTGTATCTTGTCATTCCGGCAAGTCTTGAGGATTCATCATGAAAACAAGTGTGGTTGGCCTTGGCGCCATGGGTGCAGGTATTGCGGGTAACTTGGAAAAAGCCGGTCTGCTACACGGTGCTTGGAATCGCACCGCTGCGAATGGCGAGAAAGCCGCCGCTGAATTTGGCTTCCCTTTCACAGCAGATCTCGCTGCCGCCGTGAGCGATGCTGATGTGGTAATTACGTCGGTTTCAATGGATGGCGACCTGATCGAGATTTCAGAAAAACTTGCTCAGTTACTTAAGCCCGGCAGCATCGTGGTGGATACCTCAACAGTGGCACAAGCAACCGCAGTCAAAGCCGCTGAGATTTTTGCAGCCAAGCAAGTCAGCTTCATTGATGGCCCTGTTTCAGGCGGACCTGAAGGCGCCAAGAAAGCGACGATGGTGATGATGCTGGGTGGCGATGCCGACATCATCGAGAAGATCAAACCGGTCACTGATGCGATCAGTCGCATGGCGATTCGTATGGGTGATAACGGTGCCGGTCAAGCCACTAAAGCGGTTAATCAAATTATGGTCGCAGGCATCAACCAAGCGGTAACCGAAGCCTTAGCGTTTGGTCAGGCTAGCGGCTTGAATATGGATGATGTGATCGCTTTGATTAGCCAAGGTGCCGCAGGCAACTGGTTCCTAGAGCAACGTGGTCCGAACATGACCAAAGATATCTTCACCCCCGGTTTTAAGATGGTGCTGCATAACAAAGATCTGAATATCTGTAAGAACATGGCAGCTGACTTGGGTGTTTCACTACCGGTAATTGATAACACCTTAACCGATTACGCAACCCTGCTTGAGCAAGGCCATGGTGATGATGACATCTCCACCTTGTATCGCACGAAGAAAGCCATGTTTCAAAAGTAAGATCTAGCAGCTGTAGTGCAAGGTCTTAATCCCAAACAACGCGAGGCAGTTACCTACCTCAGCGGCCCTAGCCTTGTGCTAGCGGGCGCTGGGTCAGGTAAGACACGCGTGATCACCGCAAAGATTGCGCATCTGATCGAACATGCACAGATGCCTGCAAAACATATTTATGCGGTCACCTTTACCAATAAAGCAGCACGTGAAATGAAGGAGCGTGTGGCGAAGCTTCTGCAAGGCGATGCTGCAAAAGGTTTAAACATCTCAACCTTTCACACGCTTGGCTTAAACATGCTGCGCCGTGAATTAAAGGCAGCCGGCTTACGTCGCGGCTTTTCGATCATGGACGAGCAAGATGTAGAGCAACTACTTAAAGAGCTCAGCAAGAAAAACGACACCGATAAAAAAGTGCTGCAACAAGCGCGCTGGCAGATCTCGAACTGGAAGAACGATTTGATTCTGCCGGAGCAAGCAATCGCTGAAGCGACTGATCATGTGCAGACTTTTCAGGCCTTACTGTATGCCGCCTATCAAGAAGCACTACGCGCATACAACGCGGTCGACTTTGATGATCTGATTTTAAAACCCGTTGAATTACTCAAAGCAGATGCTGAGTTACGCGAGCGCTGGCAAAACCGCGTGCGTCATCTTTTAGTCGACGAGTACCAAGACACCAATGGCGCGCAATACGAGCTTGTAAAGTTACTGGTCGGTGTTACTGCTGCCTTAACCGTGGTGGGTGATGACGACCAATCGATCTACGCTTGGCGTGGCGCTAAGCCTGAGAATTTAATTCGCCTAAATGAAGATTATCCGCAGCTGAATGTGATTAAGCTCGAGCAGAACTACCGCTCAACGGGTCGCATTCTTAACAGCGCGAACAAACTGATCGCAAATAATAATCACGTATTTGAAAAGCAGCTCTGGAGTGAACTAGGCCCGGGTGAAGTGATCCGTGTAATCTCATGTGCTGATGAAATGGCGGAAGCCGAGCGTGTTGCGAGTGAATTAGTACAACACAAGTTTAATACCGGCCGCGACTTTGGTGACTATGCGATTTTGTATCGCGGCAACCATCAAGCACGCCTATTTGAACAAACCTTGCGCACAAATAAAGTGCCGTACTTTGTTAGCGGCGGTACAAGCTTTTTCTCTCGTACCGAAGTGAAAGATGCGATGAGCTATCTGCGCTTACTCAACAACACTGATGATGATGCAGCTTTCTTGCGCATCATTAATACGCCACGTCGTGAGATCGGTCATACCACTATCGAAAAACTCTCGACCTATGCAGCACACGCTAAGTGCTCACTGTTTGATGCGATTGATCATCTGGGTCTTGCCGAAAGCGTCACAGGTAAATCGCATGCGCGCTTACGCCAGTTCCGTGAGTGGATGATCGAGTTACAACAAGAAAGCGAGAACGAGCCTGCAGCTACGGTTGTTAAGCAACTACTGGGTGATATTGATTATAAAGATTGGTTAAGCCAGACCAGCCCGAACGACAAAGCTGCTGACAAACGCTGGGAGAATGTTGAAGCACTGATCGCTTGGATCACAAAACTACAAGAAGAGGATGGCAAGAATCTCACTCTGCCTGAACTCACCGCACACTTGGCACTGATGGACATGCTGGAGCGCCAAGATGATGACGCTGCCAATGAGCAAGTCGCTTTGATGACCTTACACGCGGCTAAAGGCTTGGAGTTTCCTGTTGTGTTCTTAGTGGGTTTTGAAGAAGGCTTGCTACCCCATCAAAGCAGTATCGATGAAGACAACATCGAAGAAGAACGCCGCTTAGCCTATGTAGGCGTCACCCGTGCGCAACGCGAACTGATTGTGACCAATGCGAAAAAACGGAAGCGTGGCGGTGACTGGGCCCCTTGTGAACCGAGTCGCTTTATTGCGGAACTACCGAGTGACGATCTGCGACATGAAGGTTTAGGTGCGCAACTGAGCAAAGAAGAAAAACAAGAAAGGGGTAATGCGCGCTTAGCCAATTTACGCGCCATGCTCGGCGGATAAAAAAAGCCGACACCACAATCTGTGAATGTCGGCTAGAGCCCTGGAGTCATCAGGAAACTGGTAACTCTGTACCTAACGGCATACTTAGCAAAGCTTTACTGATTATTTCTAACGCGCATAAAAAAAGCCCGGGTAATGCCGGGCTCTTTCGTCATGTGCGATGACTTACTTCGATTGCTCAACCATGTAAGCAACGGCAGCTTTTACATCATCATCTGACAACGCCATACTGCCGCCTTTAGGTGGCATAGCTCCCTTGCCGTTGATTGCGTTTTTGAAAAGGCTATCCATGCCCGCTGCAATGCGAGAGCTCCAAGCCCCCTTGTCACCTAATTTAGGTGCACCCGCTGCGCCTGACATATGACAA
>VMDJ01000071.1 GCA_008080925.1 Gammaproteobacteria bacterium | reverse complement strand
ACCAAGATGTACGACGTGGCTGAGCGTTTAGAAAGTGTGATGTGGGATATCAAAAAGATGTTCCCGAATTTGGATTGGTTCTCTGCGGTGTCTTATAACCAAATGGGTGTACCAACAGATATGTTCACACCGTTGTTTGTTATCGCACGTGTAACTGGCTGGGGTGCTCACGTTATCGAGCAGCGCCAAGATGGCAAGATTATTCGCCCATCAGCGAATTACACCGGTCCTGAAAACCTTAAGTTTGTTCCATTGAACAAGCGCTCATAATTGTTGGATATAAAACATGAGCAATACTGCATTTCGTAAACCTCTTCCTGGTACTGATCTTGATTACTACGATGTGATCGAGGCAGTCGAGTCAATTGAAAAGGGCGCCTATGCCAAGTTGCCATACACCTCGCGTGTCTTGGCAGAGCAGTTGGTGCGTCGTTGTGATCCTGAGTCATTAGACGCGTGTTTGAAGCAGATCATTGGCTTTAAGCGTGATTTGGATTTCCCGTGGTATCCGGCGCGCGTGGTATGTCATGACATCTTGGGTCAAACAGCGCTTGTTGATTTGGCGGGTTTGCGTGATGCGATTGCAGATAAGGGCGGTGATCCGTCAAAGGTTAATCCTGTTGTACCCACACAATTGATCGTCGATCACTCATTGGCAGTTGAAGCACCAGGTTTTGATCCAGAAGCGTTCGAGAAGAATCGTGCGATTGAAGATCGTCGTAACGAAGATCGTTTCCACTTTATTGAATGGACAAAGACAGCCTTTAAAAACGTCGATGTTATCCCTGCGGGTAACGGCATCATGCACCAGATCAATCTGGAGAAGATGTCACCGGTTATTCAAAACCGTGACGGCTTGGCTTTCCCGGATACCTGTGTGGGCACTGACTCGCACACACCTCACGTTGATGCTTTAGGTGTCATTGCGATTGGCGTAGGTGGTCTTGAAGCTGAGAACGTGATGCTAGGTCGCGCATCGATGATGCGTTTGCCAGAGATTGTGGGTGTTCGCCTGGTGGGTGAGCGTAAGCCTGGTATTACGGCTACCGATATCGTGTTGGCGATCACTGAGTTTTTACGTCAAGAGCGTGTGGTTTCATCGTATGTCGAGTTCTTTGGCGAAGGTGCAAAGAAGTTAACCATTGGTGACCGTGCGACGATTTCGAATATGACGCCTGAGTATGGTGCTTCAGCCGGTATGTTCTATATCGATGAGCAGACTATCGATTACTTAAAGTTGACAGGTCGTGATCCACAGCAAGTTCAGTTGGTTGAAAACTATGCCAAGACGGTTGGACTTTGGGCAGATGATTTAGCTGAGGCGCATTACGAGCGCGTGCTCGAGTTCGATTTATCGTCGGTTGTGCGTAACATGGCTGGTCCATCAAACCCGCATCGCCGCTTACCAACAACAGCACTTGGTGAGCGTGAGATCGCCGTTAATCTAGATAAAGCCCAAGCTGAAGAAGCAGAAGGTTTGATGCCAGATGGTGCAGTGATCATTGCAGCGATTACTTCATGTACCAATACATCAAACCCTCGTAACGTGGTTGCCGCAGGCTTGGTGGCTAAAAAAGCTAATGAGTTAGGGTTGATTCGTAAACCTTGGGTTAAATCTTCTTTTGCACCAGGTTCTAAAGTTGCAAAGCTGTATCTCGAAGAGTCAGGTTTGTTACCTGAGCTGGAAAAGATGGGCTTTGGTATCGTGGCTTATGCTTGTACGACATGTAATGGCATGAGTGGTGCGTTGGATCCAAAGATTCAACAAGAGATCATTGATCGTGATCTCTACGCAACGGCGGTGTTATCCGGTAATCGTAACTTCGATGGCCGTATTCATCCCTATGCGAAGCAAGCGTTTCTTGCATCGCCTCCACTGGTTGTTGCGTATGCCATTGCAGGCACGATGCGTTTTGATATTGAGAACGATGTTCTTGGTAAAGATGCGAGTGGTAACGAGATTCGTCTGCAAGATATTTGGCCATCAGATGAAGAGATTGATGCGATCGTTTCTGAGTTCGTTAAGCCAGAACAGTTCCGTGCTATTTACGAGCCAATGTTTGATCTCGGTGCTATCGAAGAGGCGAAAAGTCCCCTTTATGATTGGCGTGAGATGAGTACCTACATCCGCCGTCCTCCATATTGGGAAGGCGCGCTAGCCGGTGAGCGTACAATGAAAGATATGCGTCCTTTGGCAGTTTTGGGTGACAACATCACAACCGATCACTTGTCACCATCGAATGCGATCTTGGCAAGCTCTGCAGCGGGTGAGTATTTAGCCAAGATGGGCCTGCCCGAAGAAGACTTTAATTCGTATGCAACACACCGTGGCGATCACTTGACCGCGCAGCGTGCCACCTTTGCGAATCCTAAGCTGCTCAATGAAATGTGTCGTGATGAGAATGGTGAAGTCATTCAAGGTTCATTGGCACGTGTTGAGCCGGAAGGTCAGCAGATGCGCATGTGGGAAGCTATAGAGACCTACATGAATCGTAAGCAGCCTTTATGTATTGTCGCTGGCGCTGACTATGGTCAAGGTTCATCGCGTGACTGGGCGGCCAAGGGTGTGCGTTTGGCAGGCGTTGAGGCGATTATTGCTGAAGGCTTTGAGCGTATTCACCGTACCAACTTGGTAGGTATGGGTGTGCTGCCGTTAGAGTTTAAAGAGGGCGAGACCCGCGAGAGTTTCAATATCGATGGTACTGAGACCTTCACGGTATTGGGTGATATTTCACCTCGCTGTGATTTGGTTGTTGAGATGACACGCCGTGATGGCACATCAACCAACATCATTGTGACGTGTCGTTTAGATACCGCTGAAGAAGTGACTGTCTATGCGGCGGGCGGTGTATTGCAACGCTTTGCTCAAGACTTCCTTGAGTCATCGGCTGCGTAAGGATTCGATATGGCGCATGCTCCGCAAATCAAAATTGCAGCCACCTATATGCGTGGTGGCACCTCTAAAGGCGTTTTCTTTAAGTTAGAAGATCTTCCGCAAGCTGCACAGGTGCCGGGCGAGGTGCGTGACAATATTTTGTTACGCGTGATTGGTAGCCCTGATCCATACGGTAAGCATACCGATGGCATGGGTGGTGCAACATCAAGTACTAGCAAGACGGTTATCTTGGCTAAGAGTGATCAGCCTGATCACGATGTGGATTATTTATTCGGTCAGGTAGCTATTGATCGTGCCTTTGTCGATTGGAGTGGTAACTGCGGCAACCTCACATCTGCGGTTGGGTCTTTTGCTGTGGCAAGTGGTTTGGTTGATCCTAGCCGCGTGCCTGAGAATGGCATTGCAGTGGTGCGTATTTGGCAGAAGAACATTGGTAAGACAATTATTGCCCATGTGCCCATCACTAATGGTGAGGTTCAAGAGACTGGTGATTTCGAGCTTGATGGTGTGACATTCTCATCTGCAGAAGTGCAGATCGATTTTGTCAGCCCAGTAGATCCTTCTGAAGACATGTTCCCAACAGGCAACTTGATTGATCAGCTTGAAGTCCCGGGTGTTGGAACCTTTGAGGCAACTATGATCAGCTCGGGTATTCCGACCATTTTCTTGCGCGCTGCAGATATTGGATACACCGGCACAGAGCTACAAGATGCAATTAACGGTGATGATGCAGCACTAGAGCGTTTCGAAACTATTCGCGCTTATGGTGCAGTAAAAATGGGATTGATCAGTGATATCTCAGAAGCTGCAGCACGTCAGCACACGCCAAAGGTGGCATTTGTGGCACCGCCTGCAGCGTATAGCTCGTCAAGCGGTAAAGCGATTGGTGAAGGTGATATCGATTTGAATGTGCGTGCCTTATCCATGGGTAAGTTGCATCATGCAATGATGGGTACAGCGGCTGTGGCAATTGGTACTGCGGCAGCTATTCCTGGCACCCTGGTTAATGAAGCAGCCGGCGGTGGCGAGCGTGATACCGTTACCTTTGGTCATCCATCCGGTACGTTGAAGGTGGGTGCAACGGCTTCTGAAGTAGATGGTCGTTGGATCGTTGAAAAGGTTTCGATGGGTCGAAGTGCGCGTATCTTGATGGAAGGTTTTGTGCGTATTCCGGGTGATGCTTTCTAAAGCGATATACTGTTGAGCATGTCTCATCGATCGATCAATCCAACAAAACGGTTAGTAGTCTGGCTACTAGCCGTTTTTGTTTTAGTAGGGTGTAGTGATTCAGCAAAAGAGCAGCTTGTTGGCTTTGATGGTTCAACCATGGGAACCAGCTATTCACTCCGCTGGGTAGCTAAAAATGATCGTCAGGTAGCGGAGATTCAGCAAGCTGTCGAAGAGCGCCTTGCGCTTATTAATCAGCAGATGTCGACTTATATCCCGGAGAGTGAGATCTCGCGCTTTAATGCATTGCGTTCAGGTGAGATGCCTGTGTCGGCTGAGCTAGCAAATCTGATTCAGCGATCTCAATCTCTTAGTCAGCAAACGGGCGGGGCTTTTGATATTACCGTGGGCCCGTTGGTAAACCTGTGGGGTTTTGGTCCCGAGGGCAGGATTGTCTCTGCGCCAAGCAGTGAAAGGATTGAATCTTTAGGCACTCGTGTGGGATATCAAAAACTCGGTGTTAGTCAGAATCCACCTTTGTTAACAAAAGCAACCAACCTTCAGGTAGACCTGTCTGCCATTGCAAAGGGATATGCCGTCGACCAGCTTGCGTCACTTTTAGTGGGCAAGGGCATCAACAATTATCTAGTAGAGATCGGTGGGGAGCTAAAACTCTCAGGGAATAAGCCTAACGGCGAGTCATGGAAAATTGCGATTGAAGCGCCATTAACTACGGAGCGCGTTGTACAACACGTATTGCCCATCACCAATATTGCGATGGCAACCTCTGGCGATTACCGAAATTATTTTGAAGAGAATGGTGTGCGGTACTCCCACACGATTGAGCCGCTGACTGGAGCTCCTATAAAACATGCGTTGGTGTCTGTTACGGTTTTACACATTAGCTGCGCAGATGCGGATGCGTTGGCAACTGCTTTAATGGTAATGGGTGATAAGAAGGGTGTGGAATTTGCTAAGCGGCATGATCTGGCAGCGTACTTTTTGATAAAGGCTCAAGAGGGTGCGGAATTTGAGTCGGTTGCCACCGCCAATTTCGATGCTTTGCTCAAGAAATGATGGCTTGATCTAGGAATAAATTCTTATGGATCTTTTGGTGATCTACAGTAAAGAAAATTACTGATTAGTCATATTCTAATGTGCGCTTTGTTCAGGCTTTTTACCTTTCAAAACCTAGGCTGCACGTCTAGAATTGCAACGTTGTTTACACAGTGTGTTCAAACACCCCTAATTATAAATTACAAGATAACAACTTTAACCAAGGAGAAGTTGGATGAAAGCAATGACCAAATTGGCGACCGCGATGTCGTTGGTCCTCGCATTCGGTTCTGCGCAAGCAGCTGATGAATGTCAAAGTG
>VMDJ01000047.1 GCA_008080925.1 Gammaproteobacteria bacterium | reverse complement strand
CAATCGCTTGCCGCGATAGATCAAACCTTCGTCATAAAGACGAACAAACACTTCTTTAACTGCGTCTGATAGACCTTCATCCATGGTGAAACGTTCAACGTCCCAATCCACCGATGAACCAATGCGACGTAGCTGGCGGGTAATGTTGCCGCCAGATTCTTCTTTCCATTCCCAGATACGATCGATAAAGGCATCGCGACCAAGATCGTGGCGGGTTTTGCCATCGGCTTCGAGCTGACGCTCAACTACCATCTGTGTGGCGATACCTGCGTGGTCAGTACCGGGCTGCCATAAGGTGGGGCGACCACGCATACGATTAAAGCGAACCAAGGTATCCATCACGGTGTTATTGAAGCCGTGACCCATGTGCAAGCTGCCGGTGACATTCGGCGGCGGAATCATGATGCAGTAGGGCTGTCCCTCTGCGGAGCTATCAGGCGCGAACCAGCCTTTGCTCTCCCAGGTTTGGTACCAGCGTTGTTCTATCGCATGTGGGTCGTAGGTTTTATCCATGAAAAAGGGGTTCCGCGTTTAATGGCTTGGAAAAGCGCGCAATTATACCCAAAGCCCTTGTTTTATGGGACGTTTGTGGGCTCTAGTCGCCTGCATAACCGTGTTGCACGAAAGCTCTTCTTTTTAGTGATTCATAATTTGCTGAAATAGTGAATGATCTCAGTCATTTAAAAGATTTTTTGGTCAATAAAAACCAGCCTATTTGCTCCAAAAAGCACCGGTGTTATGGTCAGCGCACAATAATTAAAAGAACCGAGTGTTAGGAGGGGAGATGGCACTGGCAGCGGAGCTTATCAATCAGCCCGGCGTGATTGCCGCGGGTGAATATTCTTATCGAGGCGATCGCTTCAGCTACAAGGGTGAGATGAATGACGACATGGCGAAAATGGCCGCCATTATGTGTCGTGCCACCACCATGAGCGAGCACATGCAAGTCAATATGCTGGAGAGCTTCTGCCCGAATTGTGGCAGCACACCACCACAAGGTTGGATTGTTCGAGGACCCGGTTTCACTGTGTGTAATTTGGGTAATGTGTTTGCCTTTGTGAAAAATGATACCGGCACACTCAATGGTCTTATGAAGCTGATGCGTGAGCGTATCGGCATCGTGGATTCATCACTCGTTTAACGAATAAAAAACAGAGGCGCTTAAGCGTCCACCTTAGGAGTACAAGATGGCAGATTTAGATCAATTAATGAACTTAGCGGGCGCAGAAGCGGCTTTCACGATGAGTTCTCGCGGCGAGTTGAAAGAAAGCAAGATTGTTGATGGCAGCCGAATCAATAAAACCGCGTTAGATTTGTTGGCGCACATGTGTATCGCCAATATGTCGATTGCCACCATGCAGGCACGTGGATGGGAAACCCAATCTGATGCACAAGGCTTCTATCCCATCGAAGGTTTTACCTTGGTCGGTATGGACTGGTCTGCAGTGACCAATGGTCGCGTTGGTGTGATCCTGAATAACAATGTTGCTGACTATGAAGCAGCCAATGCTGCCTTAGCTGCCGCTGGAGGTGCTGCATGATCCGTCAAATGCTCGCCGTTGATGGCGTGATGGCGGTCTGTTCCTTTAAAGATGACGGTACTTTTGTTGAAGGCTACGGCGTGATGGGTGATGACCAACTGCATGCCTTGTCGCACTTCGCTCATGACTACAAGCGTATCGTTCAAGGTAATGCCGACCAGATGTCGATGTTTACCGGGTGTAATGGTTTTACACCACCCACTGGTTGGATTGTTCGTGGGTCGGGCATGACGGTCTGCAGCGTTGCTAACACGGTGTGTATCGTGGACAACCAAGAAGGTAATCTGGATGAGGTGTTAAAGGAGCTTAAAGAAGCGGCTCACTTCTAATCTGCTGGGTGTAATTAAATCGAAGGCTGCGTATCGATACGCGGCCTTTTTTTATATCATGTCGCCTTTAAATTTGATTAGCTCGGAGAGAGCGCTATTACCACGCCATTGATCATCGGTCGCGATAACCACCCCATTTCTCGCGCCAACATCGCAAAAGAAGCCCTAAAGGTGCTTTATCGACTCAAGGATGCTGACTACGAGGCATATCTTGTGGGTGGAGGCGTGCGCGACTTACTGCTGGGTTTGCATCCCAAAGATTTCGACGTTGCCACCAATGCGCATCCTGAAGAGGTGGCTGAGGTCTTTAATAACTGCCGTTTGATTGGTCGACGTTTTCGATTAGCGCATGTGCACTTCGGTCGCGAGATAATCGAAGTAGCAACGTTTAGATCTCTCACCTCGGGTGCAGCGGATACTGCAGAGCAAGCGACCGACGAAGGTATGGTGCTACGCGATAATGAATACGGCACTATCGAAGAAGATGCCTTGCGTCGCGACTTCACTGTGAATGCGTTGTATTACAACATCCGTGATTTCTCGATTGTTGATTATGTTGGTGGCGTTGATGATTTAAATGCCCGACTACTGCGTTTAATGGGGGATCCTGAGACGCGCTATCGTGAAGATCCAGTGCGCATGATTCGCGCGGTGCGTTTTGCGGCAAAGCTAGGTTTTAGCATCGAGGAAAAAACCGAAGAGCCGATTCGTCGTTTAGCGACGCTACTCAATGATGTGCCACCAGCACGTATGTTTGAAGAGGTGCTTAAGCTATTCCTCTCGGGTCATGCGCAAGCCACCTATGACTTGTTGCAGCACTATCATCTCTTACCTTGCTTGTTCCCTGATACGGCAGCGACACTTGAGAACAACGATCCGTCTACAGCGCCCCTGATTCGCCGTGGTATGCAGAATACCGATAGTCGTATCCACGAAGGCAAGCCAGTCACACCTGCGTTTTTATTCGCCGTATTGTTATGGGGTCCGGTTCGTGATCGTGCAGCAATGTATGAGGCAGATGATGTGCCCGCATATCAAGCGTTACATGCAGCAGTAAATGACATTCTTGATCGACAGCTGCAACGCATTGCTTTGCCGCGTCGTTTTAGTACGCCAATGCGTGAGATCTGGTCTTTACAGCATCGTTTCTTGCAAACACGTGGTAAGCGTCCATTGCGTTTGTTATCGCATCCACGCTTCCGCGCAGCCTATGACTTTATGTTGCTTCGCTCGGAAGCTGGTGAGGTTGATGCTGAAATTGCTCAGTGGTGGACAGAGTTCCAAGTGGGCAAGCTTGAGCCGAGTCAGCACCAAGATCGAGACGGCAAGCCTAAGCGTCGTCGCCGTCGTCGTAATAATTCTAAAAAGCGTGATGCATGAGTGGTGTGATTGCCTATCTCGGGTTGGGCAGTAACTTAGGTGATCCAATCGAGCATGTAACCGAAGCGGCTGCAGAGTTAGTAACTCACCCGGAAGTCACGCATTCACGTTGCTCACCGCTTTATCAAAGTGCGCCCGTCGGTCCAGAAGGGCAACAAGATTACATCAATGCGGTACTTGAGATCGAAACAACATTGGAGTCGATTGCACTCTTGGATTGGTGCCAGGAGATTGAGAATCGTCATGGTCGAGAGCGTCATGAGCGTTGGGGTTCTCGCACCCTTGATGTTGATCTTCTGCTTTATGGCGATCAAGTCATACAACACGAACGTCTGATCGTGCCGCATGCTGAGATGCATTGGCGTGCCTTTGTCTTAAGACCGCTTGCGGATTTGAACGCCGATATTGTACTACCGGGTTTTGGTTTGGTGTCTGAGCTGCTTTCTGAGATCAGCGAAGCAGGGCAGCATCGTTTAAACTGAGCACTTTAGTTGGCGTAAGCCCTGAAGAGAACACCATGGCAAAAATTACCATTAGTCATCTGAATAAGATGAAACAAGCGGGTGAAAAAATCACCATGCTCACCAGTTATGACGCAAGCATGACGCGCCTCGCAGAAACAGCGGGTGTGGATACGCTTCTCGTGGGTGATTCCTTGGGTATGGTGATTCAAGGTCATGGCAGTACCTTGCCAGTGAGTGTGGATGACATGGTGTACCACACTGCCACTGTGGCGCGTGTTAGTCAGTCAGCTATGGTGATTGCGGATATGCCATTTATGAGTCATGGCACTCAACAGCAAGCCTTGGATACCGCAGGTCGCCTGATGAAAGAGGGTGGTGCTGAGATGGTGAAGATCGAAGGCGGTGCGCCTCAGGTTGAAACCGTTCGTCATCTCACCGAACGTGCAGTCCCTGTGTGTGGTCATTTGGGTTTAATGCCGCAATCGATCCATCAGTTAGGTGGTTATCGCGTGCAGGGTAAGGAAGCTCAAGCAGCCGATCAAATGATCGCTGATGCCTTAGCCTTACAAGCAGCCGGCGCGCAGATGCTAGTGTTGGAATGTATTCCACAGGCTTTAGCGCAATCGATTACTCAAGAGCTGGCAATCCCAGTGATTGGCATTGGTGCAGGCAAAGACACCGATGGCCAAGTTTTGGTTTGTTACGACATGCTCGGCATGAGTGTGAATCGTATTCCAAGCTTTGTGAAAAATTTCTTGGCTGATACGGGTAGCGTGCAAGAGGCATTAAGCGCGTATGTTTCAGCGGTAAGAGCAGGTGAGTTTCCTGCGGCAGAACATATTCCAGCATGAAGATGATCGAGCAGCTTGAGCAGCTGCGAATCGCCACACAACTTGCAAAACAACTCGGTCGAGTCGCGTTTGTCCCAACGATGGGTAATCTGCATGATGGGCATCTGACCTTGATGCGTGAAGCACGCAAATATGCACAGACCGTTATCTGCAGTATTTTCGTTAATCCCATGCAGTTTGGTGCCAATGAGGATTTAAATAAATATCCACGCACTCTCGATGCAGATATTGCGGCACTCGAATCGGTCGGCGTCGATCTACTGTATTTTCCCAGTATTGACACCATGTATCCCAAGCCGCTCGTTGATCAAACCAAGGTCGAGGTGCCGGTAATCAGTGATTTGTATTGTGGTGCCTCACGCCCAGGGCATTTTGTGGGTGTTGCAACGGTTGTCGCTAAGCTCTTTAACATGGTGCAGCCGGATGTTGCTTTGTTTGGAACTAAGGACTTTCAGCAACTTGCAGTGATTCGTCGTATGGTGACTGACTTGGCGATGCCTATCGAAATTATTGGCGTTCCCACAGTGCGTAATGCCGACGGTCTGGCGATGAGTTCACGTAACCAATATCTGACGTCCGAGCAGCGTGCGATTGCACCAATGATTTATGCAGAGCTCAAACAACTGGCTGAAACATTGAGTCAGGATCTTTCTCAGCTTGAGCAACAGTCTGCCGATAGTCAGCGCCGCCTTGCTGAGGCGGGTTTCGAACCTGATTATCTACATGTCTTAGATATGGAAACTTTGTTGCCTTTGACTGATCAGAGTCAGCAGGGTGTCATTTTGATTGCGGCCAAATTGGGCGCAGCTCGTTTAATCGATAACATTGAATTTACATGCGCTCCTAAATAGCGCATAGGCATTTATGAAAAATCTTCGTTATTTCTTACTCACGTTTTTTGTTT
>VMDJ01000135.1 GCA_008080925.1 Gammaproteobacteria bacterium | reverse complement strand
TAAGCATCAGGCAAAAAATGCGCAAGGCGTTGAATGTCAATCGAAGAGAAATCACTACTAATGAACAGATGTGGCGCATTACCAAGATGTGTGACTGCGCCATTGAGATTCATTTGCATGCCGCGACTTTTGAGCTGTGCGTTCTCGATCAATACCGAAGTATTACCTGATAGATTCATTACGCGAAGGTGACTTTGCAATGCGTCTAACTGGAATGGGCGCTTAAATATGGATGGCGCTGTGAAGATATTATTCTCTGAATCGATGGTGATTGAGAGCTGATCATTAAACAGAGATAGCGCCGCCTGCTTCAGATTTCCCTGCAGACTATATTGCTTCAGCGTAGTTAGGCTATCAGGGGTTGAGACCACAAAAGACAGTAATTGATTGGCGATATCCAATGGCAGGTCTTTAACGCCTGCTTTAAGTGGGGTCAGCTGCGCATCATGCGGTAACGCTAATGCAAGCTTAAAGGCGCCGTGCTGATCAGCAAGCTGTAATACGTTGGCTTGTATTTCAACCTGTGTAGCATTGTCATCTCGCAGGGTGCTGACGAGAGCGATCAAGCTGACATCGTTCAGTGACTGGTTGTTGCGCGATAGGCTCAGATTATTGAGCGTGATCTCACCTTGGTTGGTGATAACAGTCGCGTCTTTCCATGTTTGCGTAAGCGATAGCTGACCGCTACCTTCAGTGATATCGATTGAATCGAGGTCAAATTCTTTAGCAAGTGCAGGTAGTTTGAGTTGCTGGATGTGCAACTGACTTTTACCTGACCAGTTGCTACCTAATGGATTGCCATCAATGTCGGCAATAAAATCAAGCTCGCCAACCGATGAGTTAAGTGACGCATAGCCGTAGAAATGTGTATCGCTCCCTTCAATGCGGGCATTCAAGTGATCAACAGTGATCGGTGCGTCTGCACGACGCATATCCTGCCAGGTGAGTTGAATATCATGTAGTGTCACTTTGCCTGGCAGCAAAAAAGTTTCTGAACCACTGCTTTGTGGCGTAAAGCCAGCGAGATGTACTTTGCCATCGAGTTCTCGAATAAAGCGTAACGCTAGCTGATCAACATGAACTTCGATATGCGCCAAAGGATTAGAGCTAATCAGAGCTAATGGTGAAATATTGACACTGATTTCTTTGGCAAAAAGAGGCTCTGATTCCGTTGCGATTTGCACATCATACAAAGCCACTTTCGGTAAAGCGCCACGCCATGTTAGTTCGGCACGCGAAAGCTTTAGATCGATGTTGCCATGCTGCTTAGCAAGTTGAACGATGTCAGCATCAAGGTTTGAGTAACTAGGTAGTGTGAGGCGCGCGATTAGCACCACAAGGCCGAGGGCAATAATGGTGTAACTGATGATGCGTTGAAGTGCCGTCGCGATCTGCATAACCCTTAGACAAGTACCACGTCGTATTGCTCTTGGGTGTAAAGGATCTCAGCTTGTAACTTAATCGCTTTACCAATGAACTGCTCAAGCTCGGCGAGGTTATGTGATTCCTCGTCTAGTAAGCGATCAATCACGTCTTGTGATGCCAAGACGAGCAATTGCTCAACATCAAATTGACGTGATTCACGAATGATCTCGCGGAAGATTTCATAGCAAGTGGTTTCAGCAGTTTTGATAGCGCCGCGGCCACGACAGCTAGGACAAGGTTCACATAACACGTGACCTAATGATTCACGCGTACGTTTACGTGTCATTTCAACAAGGCCAAGTGAAGAGACCTCGGTGACATGTGTTTTTGCATGATCTTTGGCTAAGCAACGTTCTAGCGCGCGTATCACTTGGCGTTTGTGTTCGGGGTCGGTCATGTCGATGAAGTCGATAATGATGATGCCGCCGAGATTACGTAGACGTAATTGACGACAGATTGCTTGCGCTGCTTCTAAGTTTGTCTTGAAGATGGTCTCTTCAAGGTTACGATGTCCAACATAAGCACCTGTATTCACATCTACTGTTGTCATCGCCTCTGTTTGGTCAATGATCAAATGACCACCTGACTTCAAATCAACGGTGCGCTTCAACGCTTTTTGAATTTCGTCTTCCACACCATACAAGTCGAAGATCGGACGATCGCCGGGGTAGTACTCAATACTGACATTGCTGTCAGGTAAGTACTTTTCTGCAAACGTATTTGCGTCTTTAAAGGTGGAGCGTGAATCAATTCGAATGCGTTCAACATCCGGTGTGATTAAGTCGCGTAGTGCGCGAATTGCTAGAGGTAGATCAGCGTGAATGACATCAGTAGGTTTTGCTGTGCTTGCGCGCTCTTGAATCGAACGCCATTGACGCTCTAAGTAACGCATATCTTTCCAGAGCGCTTCTTCGCTCACGCCTTCAGCAGCGGTACGGGCAATAAAGCCCGCAGGGATATCAGAGCTTTCACTGTAACGCGTGAGTATGTCGCGTAGACGTGCACGCTCTTCATCTTCTTCAATCTTTTGTGAGACACCCACCGTGCTCATGTTGGGCATGTACACCAAATAACGAGACGGAATGGAGATATTTGTTGTCAGGCGCGCCCCCTTAGTGCCGAGCGGATCTTTCACCACTTGCACCACAACTTCGCCGTTCTCATAAACGAGATCGGTGATTTGATCTTTGGCGCCGTCGGGATGATAGATGTCCGAGGCGTGTAAGAAGGCGGCTCGCTCTAGACCCACATTAACGAAAGCTGCCTGCATACCAGGCAGTACACGACAGATGCGGCCTTTATAAATGTTGCCGACCAGCCCGCGCTTAGCCGCGCGCTCGATAATGATTTCCTGCACAACACCGTTCTCGATGATCGCAACGCGCGTCTCGGGCGGGGTAACGTTGATAAGGATTTCTTCGCTCATAAACAGATGCTATCCGATCTTGATGCCGGCTTGGGTTAAGAGTTGCGCTGTTTCAAACAGCGGTAGCCCCATGATGCCTGAGAAGCTGCCATTTATCCGCGAAATGAACACCGCCGCTTGGCCTTGCACCGCATAAGCCCCAGCTTTATCTGCTGGCTCGCCAGTTTCCCAGTAGGCCTCTATTTCGGTTTGATCGAGGTGACGGAAGGTCACTTGGCTTTCGCTCAAGGCGTGATATTCACTGCTACCAACGAGTGAAACCGAGGTCAGTACACGGTGTGTTTTGCCTGAAAGTGCGCTGAGCATGGCGATACCATCCTCACGATTGTCAGGCTTACCTAAAATCTTACCGGCAAGAATCACGGAGGTATCTGAGCCAAGTACCCAGTCTTTCGGATAGTGCTGATGCACCGCGCGTGCTTTCTCTTGCGCCATACGCATGACGTAATCTTCGGGTAGCTCGCCTTGCAGTGGCGTTTCATTGATATCCGCCGGCGTCGCTTCAAAGGCAATACCAATTTGGCTGAGCAGTTCAGCACGGCGAGGTGATTGTGAGGCGAGGCGGATCATTATGCGCGGTGATAGGGGTGGTTACGCAGCACGCTCCAGGCACGATAGATCTGCTCACTGAGCAGAACGCGAACCAGAGGGTGCGGCAAGGTAAGGGGGGAGAGCGACCATTGTTGCTTTGCTAATGCTTTAGCCTCAGGCGCTAGCCCTTCAGGGCCACCAACCAGTAGTGCAATATCTGAGCCCTGATTCATCCAGCCATCAAGTTGTTCGGCTAAGGCTTCGGTAGACCAGGCTTTGCCTTCAACCTCAAGCGCGACCACCCAGGCGTTTTTCGGAATCGCAGCCAGCATGCGCTCGCCTTCATCACGCATGGCGCGGGCGATATCGGCATTCTTCCCGCGTTTACCAGGAGCAATTTCAATCAGCTTGAGCGCGCATTCGTTAGGCAGACGCTTAGCGTACTCTTGATAACCCTCGCTGACCCAGCGGGGCATCTTTTCTCCAACGGCGATGAGGTGAATATTCATCACGAAGCTCCGTTGAAGCTCAGCACCTAAACGTGATCGTTGCGGCGTTTTTCAGCAGAGGCGGGATCAAGCTCCCAGAGCTTCTCGATTTGGTAGTAGTCACGCACACGCGCTTGCATCACATGCAGTACCACACCATTCAAATCGACCAATGCCCATTCGCCTTCTTTGACGCCTTCTTCACCAATCGACGCATTGCCCGCCTGCTTGGCTTTAAAGGCAACTGACTCGGCGGTCGCTTTGACGTGACGCTCAGAGGTGCCCGAGGCAACGATAATGAAATCAGTAATGGCAGTGCGACCACGAACATCAAGCACATTGATGTCGAGTGCTTTCATATCTTCTAGCGCATTGACTACAAAGTCGCGCAATTCTTCGGCTTGCATGGGAAATCCAGTAAAAATGCTATGTGCGCGATTTTAGCGCATTGCGCTTGGTATCGCTCAGTTAGCTTTAGCGATAAAGCTGGTGTTGTTGGATGTATTCCAAGGTGCTGCTGGGTAGTAAAAAGTTCGCCTGATGCGATTCAACGACTTTTTGGCGGATCTCACTCGAGGCGATATCGAGTTGGGTGACTTCAAGGAAGTAAATCTTCCCGGCAGGTGAAGTTTTGAGGATGCCAAGATCATCACACAGGTGATCCTTGATCAATGCTGCGAGTGGAGAGTCGGTTGGCACGCTGTAGCCAGGTCGTTTTAGCACCACAAGATTAGCGAGCTGCAAAATCTGTTCAGGATTGCGCCAGCGATCAAAGCCATTAAAGGCATCGGTCCCAAGTAACAAGCACAGCGCCTCAGTCGGGTGATCGGCTTTTAGCGAAGAGAGAGTGTCGACCATATAAGACGCGCCACCGCGACGGATCTCACGATCATCGGCGATCAAATAAGGTGTGTGCTCAACCGCCCTTTCAATCATCGCTAAGCGATGTTTAGCTGAGGCTTTCGGTTGTTCGCGATGAACTGCGCCAGAGAGTGGAATCAGATGAACCCGATCAAGGCCGAGCTGCTCATAGGCATCAATCGCGACCCGAAGGTGACCATTGTGAATGGGGTCAAAGGTGCCGCCAAAGATGCCAAGCATAGGATTACTGACGGATGTGACCGTCACCCAACACGATGAACTTCACTGAGGTCAGGCCTTCCAAACCCACAGGGCCACGTGCGTGGAACTTGTCGGTTGAGATGCCGATCTCTGCGCCCAAGCCGTATTCAAAGCCATCGGCAAAACGGGTTGAGGCGTTCACCATGACAGAGCTTGAGTCGACTTCGCGCAAGAATCGACGAGACTTAGTGATGTTCTCAGTGATGATGCTTTCGGTATGTGAAGAGCTGTGCGTGTTGATGTGATCAATCGCCGCATCTAAGTCATCGACAATCCGAATCGAAAGAATTGGCGCGAGGTATTCGGTATCCCAATCCTCATCAGTCGCTGTAATACACTGATCACCAAGGATTTTGCAGGTAGCTGCACAGCCACGAAGCTCAACACCCTTGTCGAGATAGGCTTCGGCAAGCGCAGGCAAAATGGTTTCTGCAACCGTGTCGTTAACCAATAAGGTTTCGAGTGTGTTGCAGGTGCC
>VMDJ01000174.1 GCA_008080925.1 Gammaproteobacteria bacterium | reverse complement strand
GACGACGACATCTGGCCGTGGTTCAAGTTGAGCGGGATCGTAACCTTCAGTGAGCGCGATACCCGCCGCTTCGAGCTGTGTGCTCATCGGTGGATACACATTCGCATCAGAGCCTGTCACCGTATGACCCAGCTCTCGCGCAATCAATGCAATGCCACCCATAAAGGTGCCGCAGATACCTAAAATATGAACGTGCACGTCAAACAACTCTTTAAAAATCGATAAAGCACTTTAACCGATCAAGCGACTAAAGCGTATCAGTGCTTAATGCTAAACTGCGCGCTCACTGTAGGAACTATGATGCAAGAACGTTTTGTCGACACACCCGATGCACTGATTCAATTGTGCAACGACCTCAAAGGTAGCGAATGGCTAGCACTCGATACCGAATTTATCCGCGAGAAGACCTATTACCCTAAGCTGTGCCTTGTGCAGATCTGTAATGGTGAGATCGCTGCCTGTGTTGACCCCATCAAGCTCGACAATATTCAGCCCCTACTCGACCTATTGTTTGATGGCAGCATCCTGAATGTCTTCCATGCTGCACGCCAAGATCTCGAAATCTTCTGGCACGACTACGGCAAGATTCCTCTTCCCATATTTGATACTCAGCCTGCGGCGGCCTTACTCGGTCATGGTGATCAAATTGGTTACGCCAATTTAGTCAAAGCTGTATTAGATATTGATTTAGCGAAAGACCAATCGCGTACTGATTGGTCAGCTCGGCCTCTTGATGAGCAACAGATTCGTTATGCCCTCGATGATGTGGTTTATCTTGGTCAGCTGTATACCGAGATGCGCGGCAACCTATCCGATAAAGAACGTCTGCAATGGCTAGCCGCTGAATTCGCTACCTTTGCAGATCCTGAGACCTACGAACCGCCTACAGAAAATGCGTGGCAAAAGATCAAAGGTCGTCAGCACCTGCGTGGTCGTCAACTTGCCGTATTACAAGCACTCGCCCAATGGCGTGAGATCGAAGCGCGCTCGCGCGATCTACCGAAAAAGTGGATGTTAAAAGATGATGTGATGGTAGAGCTTTGCCGTCGCATGCCAAAGAATACTGAAGCACTCGCCAAGGTACGCGGTGTAGAAGCTGGCTTTGTCCGTCGTGAAGGTATAACACTGGTTGATCTAATTACCCAAGCGGCTGATTCAGACAAAGATAGCTGGCCAGTCGACAATAAGCGTCCAACGCCGCTCAAGCCACAACAAGAAGCCATGGTCGACATGCTGAGCGCAGCATTGCGCTTACTAGCAGATAAGCACCAACTTTCTCCGCAAGCGATTGCTACGCATAAAGATCTGCAAAAATTAATTCGTGGCGAAAAAGATACCGTGCTCTTACAAGGCTGGCGTTATGCGCTTGCAGGCAAGCCACTTCAGCAGTTAGCCAATGGCGAAATAGAAATTCGTAATGTGGGTGGCAAACTCAAGCTCGAAGGCTTAACCGACTAGTCGACCCACTTTGAGTACTGCAGGGATATGTCGTACACGCTTGATGATAGACGCCAAGTGACGACGATCCTTAACCATCAAGGTAAAACGTAAACTGGATGACAAGCCATCACGCTCTTCACTGTGAACATCCTCAATGTTCGAGCCTTCGGCCGCAATCGCAGAAGCAACCGTTGCCAACATGCCACGTTGGTTACCGGCATCAATGCGCAACATGGTCATAAACTCACCTTCGATCTCATCACCCCAACGCACATCAACCCAGCTCTGACCTTGTTTCTCAAAATCACCTAAGTTTGGACAACGGTGATGATGCACCACAATACCCTTACCGGGACTAAACACACCGATCACATTGTCACCTGGAATAGGTCCACAGCAACGTCCATAGCTCACCACCATGCCCTCGCCACCATGAATCACTAAACCGCCTGAACGATCACCCAAGTTATCTGCATCAAGCTCAATATCGCCGGCCAACATACGAATGATCAGTGACGGCATACGATTACCCAAACCAATCTCATTGAGAAGCTCATCAACACTGGCGTGTTTAAATTCGGTTGCAACGCGCATCAAAACTTCATCTGTTAACTCACCCAATTCAGGATGCAACCGCTCGACCTCTTGCTCTAACAAGCGACGTCCCAATGCGATTGCCTCTTTGCTCTCAAGGCGCTTCAAGTAAGAACGAATCGATGCGCGTGCCTTACCGGTCACTACAAAGTTCAACCATGAAGGATGAGGTCGGGCATCTGGCTTGGTAATAATCTCAATCTGCTGACCGCTACGAAGGTGCGTACGCAAGGGTGCTAACTGACGATCCACACGTGCTGCCACACATTGGTTACCCACATCCGAATGCACCGCATAGGCAAAATCAATCACCGTAGACCCTTTGGGCAGCACAATAATTTTTCCACGTGGCGTAAAGACATACACCTCAACAGGAAACAGATCGACTTTTACATTCTCCAAGAACTCGAGTGAGCTACCTGAATCTTGCTGCACCTCGATCACATTACGCATCCACTCAGCGGCTGCATCAGCCTGTAGTGAACGCTCACCGGTTTTATAACGCCAGTGCGCCGCAATACCTTCTTCTGCCACTAAGTGCATCTCTTCAGTGCGTATCTGAATCTCAATCGGCGTGCCTTGCGGGCCAAACAAAATGGTATGAAGTGACTGGTAGCCATTCGCTTTAGGTATCGCGATGTAATCTTTAAACGCACCTGGCATAGGTCGGTAAAGATTATGCACCGCACCCAATACGCGATAACAGGTATCGACAGAATCGACGACCACACGGAACGCAAATACATCCGCTAAATCATGTAGTGGTAATTTTTTATCGCGCATCTTGCGATAGATACTGAAAACACGCTTACGGCGACCTGATACTTCAGCCGGAATGTGATCTTTCTCTAAACGTTCAATCAACACATTACGTACATTGTTAATGATCTCGCGACGACTCTGATATTGCCGCCTCAATGCGTTCTGAAGAATGCGGTAACGATTTGGCCAATGCGCCGCCATACCGAGCTCTTCGAGCTCATGACGAATACTGTTGATACCTAAACGGTTCGCAATCGGTGCATAGATCTCTAAGGTCTCGCGCGCAATACGACGTGCTTTATCCGGACGCATCACACCTAAGGTGCGCATGTTGTGCAAGCGATCAGCCAGTTTGATCATGATGACGCGAATATCTTTAGTCATCGCCAATAACATTTTGCGGAAGTTCTCAGCCTGCGCTTCTTCTTTAGAACGGAAGCTCAAATGCGTCAGCTTAGATACACCATCAACAAGCTCAGCGATTTCTTCATCAAATAGCTCAACCAGTTGGTCTTTGGCAGTCGGAGTATCTTCAATCACATCGTGCAGGATGGCAGCCATTAAACATTTATGGTCCATCTTCATCTGCGAGAGGATGCGAGCGACGGCGACAGGGTGATAGATATAAGGCTCACCCGACATACGCTTCTGCCCTTCGTGCGCCTCAGCACCAAAGACATAGGCGCGATAAACCTCACGCACTTGCTCGGGGGTTAGATAAGCTTCGAGTTCAGCACACAGATCGCTGATCAAATAACGCGCGCGCGGAGTCTCATCGCCCTGCTCTGCGGCTGGCTGAATCACACCTGCTGATAAATCTGCGCTCACAAAAAAACCCTGCGTCTGAATCCGTTCACCTCAGTGTAGCGAATCCAAACGCAGGGTTGGTATTCGAAATTACATTTCGTCGCGTGGTTCTTCGATCTCGCCCAGATCACCCGCCAACGCTGCAGCCAATTCATCATCGATTGCATCTTCTGGCTCTGGCTCTTCAACCAACATCTCAGGAGTGATCAAACCTTCTGCGATTTCACGCAATGCCATAACGGTTGGCTTGTCATTTTCCCACGGCAACAACGGATCTACGCCGTTTGCTAACTGACGTGCACGCTTAGATGCCATCAACACCAAATCAAAACGGTTATCTAGATTATCCAAACAATCTTCGACAGTAACGCGAGCCATGGGGCCTTCTCCAACATCGGGGAATTCAAAAATGAGCGGCGCAGTGTAGTCGGTTTTTCTGCGACCGGCTAGTCTGATTAGGGCATTAAAACCCTAAAATCAGCGAGATAGCAGGCTTCCGAGCCAATTTTTCGACTTATCGGGTGATAATCGCTTCAAGCTCAGCCAGTGCGGTATCGAAATCGTCATTGATTACTTTCAGATCAAATTCGTCCTGATGCGACATCTCAGACTCTGCATCACGCATTCGACGGTCAATAATCTCATCGCTATCCTGACCACGCCCGACCAAACGCTCACGCAGCGCCTCAACACTGGGTGGCAGAATAAATACCGAGGTCGCCTCGGGGAATCGTGCTTTCACCTGACGCGCACCCTGCCAGTCGATCTCCACAATCACTCGCTTACCTTCATCGAGCTGCGCCTGCAGCGCATCTGCCGAGGTGCCATAAAAATTATCGAAGACCTGCGCGTGCTCTAAAAACACACCCTCTTCTACCAACTGTTTAAAGGTCTCAACATCGACAAAATGATAATGCTGACCATTCACCTCGCCGGGGCGCATCGCACGCGTGGTGTGTGAGATCGACAATGCCGCTTGCGACTGACGTTCAAGCAGTGCTTTTAAAAGACTACTTTTACCGGCACCCGAAGGGGCTGAAACAATAAATAATTTTGCGTCTGACATATCACTCAATATTCTGAATCTGCTCTCGCATCTGTTCGATCAGTACTTTCATCTCAACCGAGATGCCGGTGGTTTCGGTGTCCGCTGATTTCGAGCCCAAGGTATTCGCTTCGCGGTTCAGTTCTTGCATCAAAAAGTCTAAGCGACGACCAACAGGCTCTTTGCTGCCTAACACGCGCTGCACCTCGTCTAAGTGAGTAGTGAGTCGATCCATCTCTTCATCCACATCTAATCGCTGTGCAATCAGGGCAATCTCTTGCTCCAGGCGATCTTTATCTACCTCGCCCATGATTTCAGCGAGACGCTCACTCAGCTTGTCACGTTGGTGTGCAATCACCTGCGGCATACGCTCTCGCGCTTTTTCCACTTGCACACGCATGCCATCAATACGTTGCTGAATCAGCTCGGCTAGGCGCGCACCTTCACGCTCTCGCGCTTCTAATAAAGAGTCGATGGTTTTATCCAGCAAGGTCATCGCCGCTTCTTGCGCCGGCGTGAAGTCTTGCTCTTCGGTTTCTAACACACCCGGCCAACGCATCATGTCCATCGCTGTGGGTAGAGGTGAGCTGTGCATTTGTTTCAGCAACTGATTAGAAGCATCAAGCACTTGCCTTAGCATCGCCTCGTTCACTTTGATCGTACCGGCCTGCTCGCTGGCGGCTTTGTAACGCAAACCCACATCGACTTTGCCACGACCTAAGCGCGCATTAAATTTATCGCGCACCTTTTGCTCGATCGCACGCAGCTCTTCAGGCATGCGCAAATGCAGCTCTAAGAAACGGCTATTTACCGTGCGGATCTCCCACGTCAGCTCGCCAAAGCTCGAGCGCTCTTGCTCTCGGGCGAACGAAGTCATGCTGCGAATCATGTGCTTTCCTAAATTTAAAACCTAATGCCTGTATCATACTGGCCCATCACAACGAGCGCATGAGCAATCCTGCGCCCCCATAAGAATTAAGAGGACAACTCATGCGACCAAGTGGACGTGCCGCCGGGCAAATGCGAACAGTAAGTTTCACCAAAGACTTCACCAAACATGCAGAAGGATCTGTACTGGTTGCCTTTG
>VMDJ01000120.1 GCA_008080925.1 Gammaproteobacteria bacterium | reverse complement strand
CGCCAATACCCATGAGTTTGAGAAAATCACGACGGTCGATTTTTTGAGTCATGCTCATTCCTTGTTGTTAGTGCCTTAGGGCTGTTAATTATGATGCCGGACAATATATCAGCTGGTTTCTATGTTAGCAGCCATTTTGGGGGCCAAAAAAGAGGACTTACAACTCAGGTGGTTCATTGTGAGAAAATGCTCACAAATTAGTCATTCAGTTTTAATTTTCCCATGTTTAATCGTTTATTAACCGCTTTCCTATTGGTTTTCATCGGAGGTGTTAGCCCCTTACACGCCGATGTCGTTAAACCAGCACTTGTTGAAATTTCGGTCTTTAACGATGGTACCTTTGATGTTGAGCTACGCACTTCGATTGAAGCTCTGCTCACCGGCATTAATGCTCGTTACAAAAACACCCAAGAAGCCCCAAACGCCGAAGAATATGACCATTTTCGTGAAATGGCTCCTGAGGACTTACGAAAAGCCTTTGAGCCTTTTCATCAAACCCTGCTCGATAACATTGAGATACGTTTCGACTCTCGAATGAGTCACTTTGGACTTGGCGATATCATTATTCCAGAGCGTGGCTACACTAAAGTCCCACGAACCAGCATCATACATTTGACGGGTAAGGTTCCCAGCGATGCACAATCGATGACCTGGTATTACCCGGCTCGCTTTGGCGACAACGCGGTCCGCGTACGCCAAGTCAATAAAACATCCGAGGAATACCATTGGTCTGAGCATCAATGGTTACGTCATGACAAACCCTCACAGCCCTTCTCTCTTACTGAAGTCGCCAACCCTCGAAGCACCTTTGATGTTATGGCTGATTATTTAGTCGCGGGAATTGAGCACATCATCCCTATGGGGCTCGATCACATTCTGTTCATTTTGGGGCTTTATTTATTTAGCACCAAAATCAAGCCACTGTTGTGGCAAGTCACCATGTTTACCCTGGCACATACCATCACACTGGGCTTGGCGATGTATGGCATCGTGCAATTGCCTGCCTCCGTTGTTGAGCCGCTGATTGCCTTATCGATTGCGTATGTCGGCATCGAGAATGTGATGCATAAAAGGCTCGAGAACTCCCGCTTGGCACTTGTCTTTGCATTCGGACTCCTACACGGCATGGGCTTTGCGAGTGTATTGACCGAATTTGGCATGCCTCAGGATGCTTTTGCTGCCGCTCTGATCGCGTTTAACATCGGCGTGGAAGTAGGACAACTTGCCGTCATCACGCTTGCTTTCGTGTTAACCGGACTATGGTTCCGACATAAGTCATGGTATCGCTCAGTAATCGTTATCCCCAGTTCACTCGCCATCGCTGCAGTGGCACTCTACTGGACATACGATCGATTCCAATTAACCACCGCACTGACGGATTTAGGACTAGCCTAATTCATGACCTCACCTGCCGACGACACGCTGATTCTTACGGTCAATAATCGTCTGGCACGTGAGCAGCTACGCAACCAGGAATCACAGCTATCTCACAATGCAAAGGTATGGCATACGCCAAACGTTTTAGCCTGGAGCACCTGGCTAAACACTTGCTATGAAACGCTTGTCGACTTGGGCCAGATCGAGGCTGTTTTACTGACGAGCTTTCAAGAGCGCTTGATCTGGGAAAGCATCATCCGTCGCCATAGCGATGATGTAGCACTACTTCGACCAGACAAAGCAGCGCAAAGTGTTCAAGAAGCTTATCAACGCAGCTGCGCTTGGCAACTCGATGAAAGTGCTATTGCTCTTGAAGGCACCGAAGAGAGTCGCTTCTTTTTACGCTGGAAAAAAGCCTTTGAAACGCATTGCACGCAACATCATTTACTTTCAGCAAGCCAGCTACCCGCTGCCATTATCCTTGGCATCGATAATGGCTTTATCCCCGTTCCTAAAACGCTTCAGCTGATCGGCTTCGAGCAGTTCTCGCCAGAACAAGCTCAACTCATTGCATCAATCAAGCAACGCGGCTGCCAACTCGTTACCTCATCGGCTGAAAGATTAACCCTAGCATCAGCGGAACGCGCAAGCTTTCATAATGAACAAGACGAAATTCTTGCTGCGTGCTCATGGGCTAAACGCACGCTAGCCGCTGAGCCCAATGCTCAAGTCGCGATTGTCAGTCCCGTCCTTCAAAATCATAAGCACGCCTTACAGCGACAGTTATCACGGTTACTAACACCACGTGACTACCTGAATACCAATAACAACAACCCCGCATTTAACATTTCACTCGGTGAGCCATTAAGCGACCATCCGATCATTGATCATGCACTCAAAGCACTGAATTGGTTGCTTGCTAAACCGATGTCGCTTGAACATGTCAGCATCCTACTTCGCTCCCCTTTCATTGGCGGACATAGCGACGAATGGGATGCTAGAGCACAACTTGATAAGGCTTGTCGCTCACAACAATTCATCACCATGAGCACAGCGTTCTTGGCAACCCAAGCGCAAGAAACTTGCCCAACGCTAAATGCCATTCTGAATGAACTTAGCACGCTTGCAGCAGAGCATACGGATCGCGCATCACCTGCAGATTGGGCAAGCGTTTTTCGTGATGCGCTAAACCTGATCGGCTGGCCCGGTGATCGCAGCATCAATAGCGTTGAGTACCAAACAACTGAACGCTTTAAAACCCTCCTCAGTGAATACGCTGGTCTACAACGGGTTCAAAAAAGCCTTACGCTTCCTCAAGCGCATCAACTGCTCACTCAGCTGGCTCAAAGCATCACTTTTCAGGCCAAGACGGCGCCTCAATCGATTCATGTGCTGGGCGTCCTCGAAGCTGCCGGTCTGCGTTTTGATGCCATCTGGTTTCTTGGTGTGGATGATCAACATTGGCCTGCTTCACCAAACCCAAATCCTTGGTTACCCAAACGCTTACAACGCGATCATGACATGCCTAATGCGTCGCATGAACGCGAACTTAAATATGCGCGCAGCTTGTTAAATCAGTTACGCGGACATGCAAAGCACGTGATCGCCAGCTACACCGAGTTTCGTGATGACGCAGAACAACGCCCATCACCACTGATCACCGATTGGCCCGAGTGGCAGCACCAGATATCGGATACTGACCCGATTGAAGATGCCGCAATCACTGAGACAACTCAACCACTCGCCGCACTTGAAGCGGTGTTGCCTGTGAATGAATTCAGAGGTGGCTCAGGTCTTGTCTCTGCACAAGCACAATGTCCCTTTAAAGCATTTGCGCGCTATCGCTTGAATGCTGAAAGCCTCGATGACTTAGCACCCTATCCTGATGCGATGCTTACCGGCAACATCATGCATAGCGCATTGGAGCAACTGTTTAAACAGATCGACAGCAGTCAAAAACTTAAGTCACTGACACCCGATGAGCTATCACGGATTATTGATGGCGCCGTTGAAACCGCACTGCAACAACATGCTAAAAAACGATTAGATATCTTTACCCCTAGTTTTCAGTCTCTCGAATCACAAAGACTGGAAAGAATTTTGCATGAATGGCTTTCACTTGAAGCGTCACGTCCCTCGGAATGGGAAATCGCTTCGCTTGAACATCCTTCTCAGGTCACACTGGGTGAGCTCACGCTGAAGATTAAACTCGACCGGGTAGATAAATTTGCTGACGGCACGCACGCGGTAATCGATTACAAGACAGGCCGAACCCATCACATAAATGAATGGACAGAAGATCGACCAAGCGAATGTCAAATTCCTTTGTATGCCATGGCGACCCAAAACCCGAGTGCTGGGGCGATTGCTCAAGTGCATGCCAAAGAAAGTCAATTTATTGGCTTGGCGGATAACGGCCAACGTTTAACCGGTGCTAAAGCTATCGCTGACAATAAACATTTCGATACATGGAATGAATTACTAGCGCATTGGCAAACCACACTTAATGATTTAGCAACCGAGTTAACTAGCGGTCGTATTGACGTTGAGCCAAAAAAATATGCTTGTGATTACTGCGAGCTCGATTCGCTATGTCGTATAAGTCAGGCACACCTCACTGAGGAGATCGATGATGCAGATTCATGATGCCGCTGCACGATCGAATGCTCTTCAGCCAAATCGATCTTTTATTGTTCAAGCGCCTGCAGGTTCCGGTAAGACCGAGCTACTCACACAGCGATACTTGATGCTTCTTGCGCAAGTAAAAGCGCCTGAAGAGATCATCGCCATTACTTTTACCCGCAAGGCCGCGGCCGAGATGCGGGCGCGCATCTTGAAAGCACTGGAATCTGCCCGAGGTGGCCAGCCAAGCGAAGCGCACAAGTTAATCACCTGGCAGCTTGCTAGTGCCGCTTTAACTAATGACGATGCGAATCAATGGGACATACAACACAACCCTAATCGCCTACGCATTCAAACCTTTGATAGCTTAGCGGCGGAGCTGACGCGTCAAATGCCGGTACTATCGACCACCGGCGCACAACCCGGTGTGACAGAGAATGCTGGATCACTTTATGAAGAAGCTGCGAAAGCCACTCTCAGTAGCCTTGATGACCCTGACACAGGCATTCATATCCAAGGGGTGTTGTCACATCTCGATAATCGTTGGTCACTGGCCAGTGAATTACTTGTCAGCATGCTGGCGCGACGCGACCAATGGCTCAATATCTTAGAGCCCAACAAGATCCTATTGATTGAGCACACCCTTGAAGATGTACTAAACACCAAACTCAGTACACTTCATTCACTTTTTGACACTCATGACCTTGATGCACTTTGTGAGCTAACGCACTTTGCTGCCAATAATCTAAACGATACCTCTTTGCCACAACACGCTTTCCTAAATGATGCCGCGTTACCTCAAGCATCTCGAAGCGATCTTGCGAAATGGTGCGGCATTGCTGAAATGGTGCTGACCAAAAACGGTACAGCCCGAAAAAAAGGTGGCATCAACGTCAAGATGGGTTTCCCCCCAGAGAAAAAACAAGAGAAGGAAGAACTTGTAGCGATTATCGACAAGCTCGCTAGCGACAAAGCCCTACTAGAGCGCTTAGATGAAGTGCGCAGCATGCCTCAAGATAACTATAAGGACGATCAAACAACTATCCTTATTGATCTACTGCATTGCCTTAACTTCGCTGTCAGAAAGTTACAGGAGGTATTTGCACAACATCATGAGGTCGACTTTGCCGAGATCCAGTTACGTGCATTACAAGCACTCGGTGATGAAGAGTCACCCACTGATCTGGCATTAAGCTTGGATTACCAAGTTCAACATTTACTGATTGATGAATTTCAAGATACCTCGAGCTCTCAATACAAACTAATCAAAAAACTCACCACCGGATGGTTACCCAACGATGGTCGCACGCTATTCATTGTCGGCGACCCAATGCAGTCGATTTATCGTTTCCGACAAGCCGAGGTTGGCTTGTTCCTGCAAACCCAAGATCACGGATTAGGCGACATCTCATTGGAGCGGCTCACCTTGAGCATGAACTTCCGCTCTCAAGGCGGCATCATCGACTGGGTCAATCACACCTTCGCCAAGGTATTCCCGGCTTATGACGATCGCAATGAAGGCGCTGTCAGTTACTCCCCATCCGTCGCCGCGCATCCTGCAAGTCATGAGATCAGCGTTCACACACATACCTTTGATGCGACTTATTACGCAGAGACTGAAGCCGCTTTCATCACACAACAGATTCAGTCATACCGTGACACCCATCCGGACAACAGCATCGCGTTACTAGCTCGTTCTCGCCGTCATCTCGATCTGATTGTGGAATCACTGAAGCTTGCTGACATACCGGTGCAAGCCAACAAGATTGAAGCACTGAGCCATCGCGCTACCGTGATGGATCTTCGCAGTCTCACTCGCGCCCTACTGCATCCTGCTGATCGCTTAGCTTGGTTATCGCTTTTGCGATCGCCGCT
>VMDJ01000053.1 GCA_008080925.1 Gammaproteobacteria bacterium | reverse complement strand
AAAATTGAACCCACCGCAAGGGTTGAAATACCTGTGACCGCCTGACCGATAGTGCAGCCCATTGCCAGGGTGCCACCAATTCCCATGAGAATGGCTCCAATCACGTGGTTTGCGACATCTGACGCTGAGCTGAACCACTCAATACGGAAGCTACGGCTGATCAAAGACCAAATGAGTGAACCAGCCACCACACCAAAAACAGCCACCACACCAAAGGTCATCAGGCTGCCATCAAGGCCACCGGCAAGGTAGTTAAGTGCCTGACCCATAGGGTTAATGAAGGTGTATGACTGGGTTGCTAGCATCGCACCTGCCGCAGGCTTACCTGCATCGCTATCAGCCAACATGTCCCACTGGTTGTAATACTGCTGTAGCGACAAGATCTCACCATCTGCATCAACAATCACATTACCCGATACAAACCAAGCCGCTAACACAGCCAAGCCAACAACCGCCCCGCCTATCATATTGTCAGCACTGCTGCGGAATTCTTTTGATTTAAAGATGAAGTGCCCCATCGCTAAGAAGACAACTACACCGACAATCAGACGCATCGCAGAAGGCTCCGAGCCACCGACCAAGGAACCAATATCTTGTGGCTTGAGGACATCAACAGACATCGGGCTAGTCCAACCGTAGAACAATACGCTATAGATGGTCTTATCCGACCCAGGGAATGGGTTGATCATGAAATACGCTAAAACACCAACGATCAAAAAGACGATGATCGACTTAATATTCCCGCCACCGATACGAACCAAACATTTATTTCCGCAGCCAGATGCGAGTGTCATACCGACACCAAACATCAATCCACCTAAGATATTCTCAGCAAGCACAATGTTGCTGTTACGGTAGGGAGGGAAGCTACCACTTAAATTCAGTAAGCCAGCGTATTCCAACAGCGTAACGCCTAGAATCGCAACCGCCATCGCAAGTAACCACGCGCGCAGTCGACCGGTATCACCCATATTCACGAAATCGGACACCGCACCCATGGTGCAAAAATTGGTTTTATTGACCACTGCGCCCATCACAAGAGCAATGATAAATACCGCCCACAACATGAATGATTGGGCTTCAAAGAATGATTCAAAGCTCACACTTCTCTCCTCTGGGTTCTTTTTATATTAATTTAGTAGTAGAAAAATTATATCAGGCACTAAAGCGCATCATGAATTGGATCACGCGTATCGCGTGGGGTCATCAACACCTGCTTCTGCAAAACCTTGCGCACGGAAACGACATGAATCGCAGCGACCACATGCTAATCCACTTTTATCAGCTTGATAGCATGACACAGTGTCTGCGTAGTTAACGCCTAAGCGAATTCCTTCTGTCACAATTTGTGATTTAGTCCATTTAATAAGCGGTGCATGCACAGTGAACTTCTGACCTTCAACGCCAGCTTTGGTCGCAAGATTAGCGAGCTGCTCAAAGGCTTCTATAAATTCAGGTCGGCAATCTGGATAACCTGAATAATCCACCGCATTCACACCAACGAACAAATCATGCGCGCCGAGGACCTCAGCCCAACCTAACGCGAGTGAAAGGAACACGGTATTGCGTGCAGGTACATAGGTAACGGGAATTCCTTCGCCTTGCTCTTCAGGTACCGCAATCGATTGATCCGTTAATGCCGATCCACCAATGCCGTCCAAACCTAATGACAAGACTTTATGCTCAATCACACCAAACTGTTTAGCCACACGTTCAGCGGCAAATAGCTCAGCACTGTGCCGTTGACCGTAAGAAAAACTCAGTGCGTAACACTCAAAACCTTTCGATTTAGCAATTGCCAATACGGTTGCAGAATCGAGACCACCCGATAATAAGACAACGGCTTTAGGTGCTGACTGACTCATCACTTACCCGGCTTATCGCCCCATAGGAGCTTGTGAAGCTGAAATTGAAAACGTACTGGCAGGCGATCTGCCACGATACGATCCGCTAGTTCCGTGGGTGAAAATTGCCCTTGAACCGGAGAGAACAAGACCTTACAACGCTCATCAATTGCATGGGTTTTTAACTGCTCAACACTCCAGTCATAGTCGGCTTCATCACCAATGACAAATTTCACTTCATCTTGAGCATTTAGATACTCAAGGTTACTCATTAAATTACGCGTCAGCTCACCGGATGATGGTGTTTTTAGATCCATCACTTTCATTACGCGTGGATCAACGTCTGAAACATCGATTGCCCCACTTGTTTCGAGTGAAACACTCAAGCCCTTATCACACAAGACACGTAATAGATTAATACAACGCTTCTGCGCTAACGGCTCACCCCCGGTCACAGTGACATGCTGCACGCCAAAACTCAGCACTTCATCAACAATGGCATCAATGTTGCGATTCTCACCGCCTTTAAAGGCATAGGTGGTATCACAATAAACACAACGCAAAGGGCAGCCAGTCAGGCGCACAAAGACCGTGGGCAACCCTACTGTTGAAGACTCACCTTGAAGGGATAGAAATATCTCGGTTATCCGCAGCGAGTCACTCATCACGAATCGATGGGATTATTCGCCGCGCGCGATTCGAAGCAAGAGTTGCTTTGCTAGACCGGTAGCTGCAGATTGAGGATATTCCTTAGTCAAACGCTCTAAGGAAACCTTAGCGGCGTCTTTATTACCCGCAACATATTCAAGTCGACCAATCTTATAGAGCGCACCTGGCACTTTAGGGCTTTGCGGGTAACTTTGAATCACTTTGTTAAACGCAATCAATGCTTCAGCATTTTGCTGCGACACATAATGCGCTTCTGCCAACCAATACTGCGCATTGCTCGCGAGATCGGACCCTGGGTACTTGACCAAAAAATCGTTAAACGCATTAATCGCATCAGCATACCGACGCTGAGATGGGCTAATCATCTGATAAGCGGCATCGTAAGCGGCCTTAATCGTTGCAGGATCAACCACATCAGGGGCTGCTATAGGTAACTGAGAAGGCAACGCTGTTGCGCCCGGTAATGTTGTGACTGCTGATGCAGGTGGCATGGCCGACATGCTAGGCAGTGCTTTCACCGGCTCTTCAGATGCTGCGACATTAGGCTGAGCAGCCGTTGGTAAGGTTGTTACAGGTGATACTGGCGCAGATGAGACGCCACCACTCATACGAGTCAGACGATCATCGACGTCTAGATACAAGTCACGCTGTTTACGTTTAACCTGTTCGAGTTCGTATTGCAGTGTCTCAATCGTCCCGCGAAGCTCACGATTTTCTTCCTGCAAAGCATTCATCCTCAAGGTCATGTCTGAGAGCAACGACGCTCGACGCTCCAAAACCTCTAAACGCTGATCAAAACTTTGCGCACTCACGGGTGCTGAAATGAGAAACGCCACCGCGATTGCGGTGGCGACTGAGAACTGCTTCTTCATAAATTAATTAGTAAACCAATACACCACGACGGTTTTTAGACCATGCATTTGCATCGTGACCCAATAAGTCTGGGCGCTCTTCACCAAAACTAACAACATTTAGCTGAGCTGGGTTCACACCCTCAGCAGTCATGTAAGCTTTGATTGCATTTGCACGACGCTCACCAAGCGCAATGTTGTATTCACGAGAACCACGCTCGTCAGCGTGACCCTCAATAGTAATGTTGGTCGATGAGTTTGCATTCAAATGTTCAGAATGTGCTCGTAACACCAACTTGTTGTCGAAAGAGATCTCACTACTATCGAATTCGAAATAGATTTTACGCACAGCCAGAATACTTGCTGGATCATCTAAGCGCATAGTGCCGCTGTAACCTGCACGACGTGCTCTTGCTGCAGTTGAGGCGCCGCCAGCATCTGCTGCTGATCCTTCCGCTGCACCACTGGCTGTTGCACCGCCCGCTGCATCACCACTACCAGTGGTAGAACAACCCGCAAACACGAGCGAGCCTGCTGCCAAACCGATAAGTGCCATTCGAGATAGTTTCATGGATATCTTCCTTTGTTATTGATGGAACGGAGACCATGCCGGTTCACGGACATCGCCAGCCTGTAGTACCAGTCGCTGCTCTACTCGGCCATCTGTCGAAACAGCCGCCAAGACGCCACGATTCTTATTTCTAGTTGCGTAAATTATCATGTCTCCGTTCGGAGCGAAACTCGGCGATTCGTCCAAATCGCCAGTGCTAAGTAGGCGAATATCCCTGGTTCTAAGGTCCATCAAGCCAATTCGGTAATCTTCACCCACCCGAGTCACCAAAGTCAGTTGCTTGCCATCTGGTGAATATGAGGCTTTGGCGTTGTATTTACCCTCAAAGGTCATGCGATATGCCTTTCCACCATCTGCCTCAACACGGTATATCTGTGGATTACCACCACGATCTGAGGTGTACACGATGAACCTGCCATCTGGTGACCAAGCCGGTTCCGTATCAATCGCCCAGTGAGATGTCAGCTGAGTTAATTTTTTGCTTCGTACATCCATGATGTAGATATCAGGATTACCCCCTTTGGAGAGCGTCAACGCAATTTTTGTTCCATCGGGCGACCAGACGGGTGCTCCGTTTATGCCTTTAAACGAAGTGAGCTTCTCGCGAGCACCGGTGTAAATCTCTTGTACATAAATGGATGAGCGACCATTCTCAAAAGAGACGTATGCGATCTTTTGACCGTCAGGCGACCAAGATGGCGACATAATCGGATCAGAGGACGACACAATGCTAGATGGGTTATATCCATCCGCATCTGCGACTCGTAGATGAATGGTTGGCTTACCAGTCTGATCGGCAATCGATGTGACATAAGCAATCCGAGTATCAAATGCACCCTTGTTACCCGTTAGGGTTTCATAGATCAGGTCAGCAATACGATGTGAGGTTGAGCGTAATTCGTCTGCGCTGGTTTGCAAGGTGTAGCCCAAAATTTGCTCACCTCGGTATACGTCATACAAACGAAAGCTCACATCAAAGGCGCCAGGGCCCTTTGCATCCACTTGACCAATAACAAGATTTTCAACATTCAGCGCACGCCAATCACGAAAATCAACCTGATTGGGCTGCACTGGGCGCGACAACATATCGGCAACGGGCAAAGGTTGGAAACGACCACTTCGAGCCAAATCAGAGGTGACGATCTGATCCACATTTTGTGTTGGCGCACCGGTCACTGGCTGTTGAAAAGGCACAATCGCAATCGGTAACGCACCTTCAGAACCTTGAGTTATCTCTATGGTCAAATCTGCATGTGCAGACACCATTAACAACAGACTCAGGCCAAGCGTTTGAACCCATTTAATCAACATACTATTTCCTAAGAACTCGGCTTAAAGACAAAACGGATATCACGGAATTGTGACACCAATCTTGGTGAGGTTGGCATAGGCAATGGATCCGCTTTGCTCACAGCACTTTCAACAGATCGATCGAAACCAACATCACCACTCGACTTGATAATACTCACCAGTAATACAGACCCGTTGGCACCTAAGCGCACCCTGACCTCACAAGATAAGTTCTGAGGCGTACCGGGTGGTCGCAACCAATTGCGATCTACCTTCTGTTGAATCGCCGCCATAATCAACTGCTTTTCTGTAAGGTCTTGCTCTGCTTGATACTGAGCTTCTAACTCAAGCTGACGTGCCGCAGCCTCTGCCTTTTTCTTTTCAGCTTCTGCTTTTTTAAGCGCTGCTTCTTCGGCTTGACGCTTTTTCTCAGCCGCAGCCTTTTTAGCAGCTTCTTCAGCTTTACGTTGCTTTTCAGCCGCTGCTTTTTGCTTCTTTTCCTCTGCCAAGCGCTTTTTTTCAGCCGCTGCTTTTTTCTTCTTTTCTTCTGCTAAACGTTTTTTCTTAGCTGCTTCTTGCTTCTTTTTCTCAGCGGCTTTTCGCTCAGCTTCAGCTTTTCGCTTGGCTTCGGCTTTTTTCTTTTTCTCTGCGGCTTCTTTTTGTTTTCTTTTCTTATCTT
>VMDJ01000060.1 GCA_008080925.1 Gammaproteobacteria bacterium | reverse complement strand
GCGCTCTTTAAATAGCGCATAGGCTCTTATGAAAAATCTTCGTTATTTCTTACTCACGTTTTTTGTTTTATTACAGAGTTTTGCATTTGCTGAAGACGCTGCAAAAGAGGTTGTGGCACCGCAAGCGCCCCCCAGTGAACTGATTTCGCCGCGGGCAACTTTAGGGATGTTCCTTGAGGCGATGAACGATGCCAAGGCGGGTGAGAAGAAACGTGTTGAAGATGCAATCCAAGCCCTAGATCTCTCGGCAATTAATGCCCTGGTTCGTCGTGAGCGAGGCCCAACGTTGGCTTGGCAGATGATCGAGGTATTCGATCGTACAGGCACCATCTCTGCGGCAAGCGTGCCTGAGGTGACAGAACTATCCGCAGTAGATGTGCGCCGTTTTAAGCAAGGCGTTGTGCGTCTTCAAAAACAAAACGATGGGCGTTGGTTATTTGACGCACGCAGTATTGAGATCATCCCAATCGTGTTTGCAGCTCTGGAAGAGAAGCAGCCAAAGTTGAACTCAGGTAATGCAAGTTATTTACCTTGGGAGATACGTTTACAGCGTGCCATGCCTGCAAGCTTGAAGCACGAGGTCTTTTTGATCGAGAACTGGCGTTGGCTGGCACTCCTGATCGTTATCACCTTAGGTGTAGTGTTTGACTGGTTGATGACGCGTTTTTTTCGTCGTGCACTGCGTAACTGGATTGCTCGTCAGAAGCGAGATGAGTATGACGACATTGAAAACCAAGATAACCGATTACGTCCTGTTGGATTAGTCATCATGGCAGCCATCTGGTGGATGGGTATCCATGCGATTGGTCTACCAGAAACAGCTTTGTTGATTCTTTTGGTTGCGGTTAAAGCCTTTGCAAGTTTTGCGGCGGTTTGGGCGGCGTATCGGTTTGTCGATATTTTATCTGCTTGGTTGATCTGTAAAGCCAAGGTCACTGACACCACGATTGATGATGTGTTGGTGCCTTTAATCCCGCGTACGCTGAAAATCTTTGTCACTGTTATCGGTATTGTTTTTATTGCAGATAATCTCAGTATTGATATCACCGGCCTGTTAGCAGGTCTTGGTCTTGGTGGTTTAGCCTTCGCATTGGCAGCAAAGGACATGGTGCAAAATCTGTTTGGCTCGATCACTGTCTTGATGGACCGTACCTTCACAAAAGGTGATTGGATTGTTGTTGATGGTGTTGAAGGAACGGTGGAACACATGGGGTTCCGCAGTACACGTATTCGTACCTTTTATGATTCGTTGATCACAGTGCCCAATGCCAAGTTCATTACCGCAGAAGTGGACAACATGCGTGCTCGCGCACGTCGTCGCTATAAGACCGCATTTTCGCTGACCTATGACACACCACCAGAAAAAATCGAAGCATTTTGTGAAGGTGTGCGTGAGTTGATTCGCCAACATCCCTACATGGTTAAAGATCGTTTTCATGTTTATCTGCATGAGCTCGGTGGCAGTGGTTTGGATATCTTGATCAATGTGTTCTTTGAAACACCGGATACGCCAACAGAATACCGTGAGCGTCATCGCTTCTTGCTGGATTGTTTGCGTATCGCAAAAGACATTGGTGTTGAATATGCCTTCCCAACGCAAACGCTTTACATGCGTCAGGAAGAATGGGCTGTTCCGGCAGATGATTTACCCCTCAGTGCGGCGGCGCAGCAAGGTAAAGATAAGGCAGTAAAAATTGTTAGTGAAACAACAGGCTTGGGTGTTAAGCCACCGCCAGTGAGTTTTGATTAAGGAATAAGCATGTCAGCTAAGCCACGTGTACTTGTTGGTCGTAAATTACCGCCAAACGTTGAGGCGCGTTTGCGTCAGGATTACGACCCGATCTTCAATCAAGATGACGTTGTTTATAGCAAAGAGCAGCTTCTCGCATTATCAGTTGATGTCGATGCGATTATTCCGTGCCATACCGAGCACATGTCAGCGGACGTTATCGCCGCCTTACCTGATCGTGTCAAAGCCATCTGTAGTTTTTCAGTGGGAACAGATCACATCGATTTAATTGCCGCTAAGAATAAAGGTCTGATTGTCACCAACACACCTGATGTTCTTAATGATGCGACCGCAGAGATCGCCATGCTGCTGATGTTGGCTGCCTCTCGTCGTGCTTATGAAGGTGAGCGGAGTATTCGAACCGATACTTGGGCTGACTGGACGGCTTTTGATGGTTTGGGTCTGCAAATCACGGGTAAGCGTCTTGGTATTGTGGGTATGGGGCGAGTAGGGCGCGTGTTGGCTAAACGGGCTCGCGCATTTGATATGGAGATTCATTATCACAACCGTCGTCCACTTTCTGATGATGAGGCGCAGGGTGCGATCTTTCATGAGTCATTAGAAGCGATGTTGCCTTTGTGTGATGTCTTGTCGATTCATTGCCCATCGAATTCAGATTCCAAACATCTAATCAATAGAGAGACTCTTGCGCTTTTGCCTGAGCATGCTGTTTTAGTGAATACCGCACGAGGCGCTGTTGTGGATGATGATGCGCTGATTGAGGTATTGCAGCAGCGTAAAATTTTTGCCGCAGGATTGGATGTATTCAATAACGAGCCCGCAATCGATCCTCGTTATCGCGAGCTCGATAACTGCTTCCTTTTGCCGCATATCGGCAGTGCCACACGCGAAACGCGTGATGCGATGGGTTTCCGTGTTTTGGACAATCTTGATGCCGTGTTTGTAGGAAAAGTCCCTCAAGATTTACTGACCTAAGCGGCATAAGGCTTTTCATCTAGCCTAGAGTCGTTGGTGTATAAGAATTCCCTGTAATTATGAATTAGAAATTCATTGACGTCGTTAACCAAAAGACTAAAGTACGGCAAAGGTTGTACAAAGAAGACAGCCTTAAAAACTGAAAGTGCCGCGCCAGCGGTAACTACAAAACCAAAGTGAGGAATCATTAAATGTCTGACCAGAAGAAAGGCACTGATACCAGTCGCCGTAAATTTCTAAAAGCAGCTGCAGCAGGTGCTGCGGTTGGTGCTGTTGGCGCGCCAGCGATCGTTTCAGCAAACAAACCAATCACTCTTAAAATGCAAACCTCCTGGGGTGCATCAAACATTTGGCAAGGCTTTGCTAAAGACTACTGTGACCGTGTTGAGCGCATGTCTGGTGGTCGTTTGAAGATTGACCTATTGCCATCTGGCGCAGTTGTTAAAGCATTCCAGGTTATGGATGCAGTTAACGATGGCGTCATCGACTGTGCTCACTCTGTACCTGTTTATTGGTACGGTAAAAACAAGGCAGCATCTTTGTTTGGTACAGGCCCTGTATTCGGTGGTTCAGCAACTACTATGTTGTCATGGTTCTACGCAGGTGGTGGTCAAGAGCTCTACCGCGAATTGACTCAAGACATCATGGGCTTGAATGTTGTTGGCTTTATGGGCTTCCCAATGTTCGCGCAACCCTTTGGTTGGTTTAAAAAGCCAGTGACCAAAGCGTCAGAATTGAAAGGCTTTAAATATCGTACTGTTGGTTTGGCAGCAGACGTTATGAACAAAATGGGTATGAGTGTTGCTCAGTTACCTGGTGGCGAAATTGTTCCAGCAATGGAGCGTGGCGTTATCGATGCATTCGAGTTCAACAATCCAAGTTCTGATATGGACTTCGGTGCGCAGGACGTAGCGAAGAACTACTACCTATCTTCTTACCACCAAGCATCTGAAAGCTTCGAATTCATCTTCAATAAAGATGTATGGAATGACTTGCCAGATGATCTGAAGGGCATTCTTCAGTACGGTGTTGAAGCAGCAAGTACCGCGAACACTGCACGTGCAATGAACGAGTACTCTGCTGACTTGGTAGCGTTGCAGAAAGACCATGGTGTTAAGGTTGAGCGTACCTCTAAGGATATCTTGGACGCGCAATTGAAAGCATGGGACGAAATTATCCCAACGTTGGAAGCCGATCCATTCATGAAGAAGACCATCCAGTCTCAGCGTGAGTGGGTAGAGCGTGTCTCCTACTACGAGCTAATGAATGCGCCTGACTATGCATTGGCTTACAACCACTACTTCCCTGGTAAGTTGAAACTCTAATTTGAGTTCTTACTAGCATTGGCCACGGGGCGTATTTATACGCCCCGTTGGCTATTTGCCTCCCTCAAAAGCGTTATAAGGAGTTGGCGTGATGCTGGCTTACATTGAATTCGCTGATCGAGTCTCTGCCTGGTTTGGTAAAGCATTCGGTTGGCTCATTATGTTCATGGCTATCGGTACAGGCTATGAAGTGCTTGTCCGTTACGGTTTTAACGCACCGACCACATGGGCATTTGACATGTCTTACATTGCCTACGGCACGCTCTTCATGATGAGTGGTGCTTACACCTTATCTCGTGGAGGCCATGTTCGCGGCGATTTTATCTACCGCCTCTGGAAACCTCAGACACAAGCTAAAGTTGAGCTTGTGCTTTATCTCATCTTCTTCTTCCCGGGTGTTCTGGCATTGATCTTGGCGGGTTGGAAGTATGCCGAGCGTTCTTGGCGTTACCTCGAGGTGAGTGTTAATAGTCCGGTGAGTATTCCTATTTTCCAATTTAAAACGGTCATTGTGATCGCAGGTGTTTTGTTACTCATCCAAGGTGTTGCGCAAGTATTTCGAGCTATTCATTGCATGAAAACTGGCGAGTGGTTACTTGCAGCAGAAGACGTTGAAGAAACTGAGGTTCAGTTGCTTCGTGAACAAGAAGAAGCTGCAGCGGCTGCAGCTAAACACGCTCAACAGGGGAGCTAAGCCATGTCAGATCCAGTTGTAGCGCTCTTGATGTTGGGCTTGTTCCTCATCTTTATTTTGATGGGGTTCCCGGTTGCCTTCACTTTGATGGCAATGGGTATCGGTTTTGGTTACTACGCGTATTTCGATGCAGATCGGATGTGGCGTGCTTACGATCGTTTAGTGCGTAAGGGTGTTGAAGACGAAGGGTTGCTTTCGGGTGCTTACTTTGACGGCTTCTTTAACAATCAAATATTCGATCTATTTGTTAACCAGACCTTCTCTGTCATGGCAAATGATGTACTCACTGCGGTACCGCTTTTCCTCTTTATGGGTTATGTGGTCGAGCGTTCTAACATTGTAGCCAAGCTTTTCCATACCTTGTACATCGCAACACGACGTGTGCCTGGTTCAATGGCAGTTGCCGCGCTGATTACTTGTACTTTGTTTGCAACCGCAACCGGTATCGTGGGCGCGGTAGTGACATTGATGGGTTTGTTGGCATTGCCAGCGATGCTTAAAGCTAAGTACGACACAAGCTTAGCGTCGGGTGTTATCTGTGCGGGTGGTACCTTAGGTATCTTGATCCCACCATCTATCATGCTCATCGTTTATGCAGCGGCCTCTAACGTTTCCATTGTTAAGTTATATGCAGGTGCCTTATTCCCTGGCTTATTGTTAGCAGGTTTGTACATCGTTTATGTCATCGTGCGCGCGATGTTGCGCCCGCAGGATTGTCCAAAGCCAACTAAGGAAGATATTGGTGAATACACAACGACCCAAATCTTTATTCAGTTAGCAACTTCAGTATTCCCACTCGCATTCCTGATTCTTGCGGTATTAGGTTCAATCCTATTTGGTTTGGCAACCCCATCTGAGGCGGCAGCAATGGGCGCTCTTGGTGGTTTGCTACTGACGGTTGTTTATCGTGCATTTACCTGGCAGCGTTTACGCGAGTCGGTGTATTTGACCGCTAGAACCACTGCAATGGTTTGCTGGTTATTTGTGGGTTCTTGGACCTTCTCATCCGTCTTTTCATACCTCGGTGGTGAGCACATTATCAGTGAGTTCGTTACAGGTTTAGATATCTCGCCAATCACTTTCTTGATTCTGGCGCAGTTGATAATCTTTATTCTAGGTTGGCCATTAGAGTGGTCTGAGATCATCATCATCTTCGTGCCGATCTTCCTGCCGTTGTTGGCGCACTTTGGTATCGATCCGCTGTTCTTCGGTATCTTGGTTGCGTTGAA
>VMDJ01000127.1 GCA_008080925.1 Gammaproteobacteria bacterium | reverse complement strand
TTGGTTTGAGAAGAAACTTCTTTAACCATCTGTGCGCCCATGTTCTCGAACTTATCTTTCAGTTCGATCTCTTTCGCTACAGATACACCGTCTTTAGTAATGGTAGGTGCGCCGAACGACTTCTCTAAAACAACGTTACGACCCTTTGGTCCAAGTGTTGCTTTAACCGCGTCAGCCAAGATGTTTACGCCTTTCAGCATGCGCTTGCGCGCGTCATCACCAAATTTAACTTGTTTAGCAGCCATTTTTACTTCCTAAATTCTTTTGCTTAATTGACTGTGACCGGCTCTTAGCCTTCGATCACACCCATGATGTCTTCTTCACGCATGACCAGCACTTCTTCGCCACCGATCTTTACTTCGGTACCTGAGAACTTGCCGAACATAACGATGTCGCCGACTTTCACGTCGAGAGGACGAACCTCACCGCTGTCAGTCACTTTGCCGTTACCAACTGCGATAACTTCGCCTTGAACTGGCTTCTCAGTTGCCGCATCTGGCAGAACGATGCCGCCCGGGCTAGTGGTCTCTTCGGCCTTACGACGGATAACAACGCGGTCGTGCAATGGACGGATATTCATATGCATCAAACTCCTGATGGAAATGACAAAAATCGTGAGCACTACCCATTAGCACTCACCTCAATGGAGTGCTAATAGTATGGGCGAAGGTTGAGAAGTCAAGGGCAGCACCCCGAAAAAAGTTCGGAGTGAAAACTCTGCCAGAGAAATTAACTAAATTAATGAATTAACTTGGGATTTTAACCACCAAGCGGCCACGAACTTGGCCCTCGAGGATCTTTTTGCCCAAATCTGGCAGCTCATCAAAGCCCACCTCTTCGGTCAGACTGTGCAGCAAATCGAGCGGCAGGTGCTTCACGATCAGCTCCCAAGCACGCTCACGCTGTGCCATTGGCGCCATCACAGAGTCGATTCCATAAAGTGTTACGCCACGCAAAATAAAAGGTGCTACCGAGGTAGGTAGCGACATCGATTCCGCCAAGCCACAAGCTGAAACCGCACCGTGGCGCTGAATCTGGCTGATCACGTTAGCCAAGGTGTTACCACCAGCCACATCGACCGCCCCCGCCCACAGCTCTTTAGCCAAAGGACGCGCTTTATCCGCAAAATCACCACGCGCCGCAATATCACTGGCACCTAATGATTTGAGAAAATCTGCTTGCTCAGGACGACCTGTCACAGCAACCACCTCGTAACCGAGGTTTGACAACAAGGCGGTAGCAACTGAGCCCACACCACCTGCCGCACCGGTGACTAAAATCTTGCCGTCAGCTGGCTTGATGCCGTGATCTTGCAACGCCATCACGCATAACGCCGCGGTGTAACCCGCTGTGCCAACCGCCATCGCATCTCGCGTGGTCAAACCAGCTGGAAGCTTCACGAGCCAATCACCTGAAACGCGCGCACGGCCGGCATAGCCACCATTGTGTGCCTCACCCACACCAAATCCGTTCAGTACCACCTGATCACCAGATCTGAAATTCGCATGATCTGAGCTTGTCACAGTGCCAGAAAAATCAATGCCCGGAATCAGTGGAAACTGGCGGATTACTGGGGAAGCACCGGTCAGCGCAAGACCGTCTTTATAATTAAGCGTTGACCATTCGACATCGATGGTTACATCACCATCCATCAAATCGGAATCGGTTAAGTTCGTCTTTGCCAAGCTCTGCCCGTCATCAGTTTTTGTCACCTGATAGGCAATGAATGAATCGCTCATGTTTCCCCCTTAGAAACGGTCGTTAGGATGATCTTCACGACGGAACTCACCCTCTATCTCGATATGTTGATGTGTGTGCGATTGCGTACCTGAAGCAGGTCGCATAACACCCCCACGTAATAAACCTTTGATGATCAACGCACGGCGAACCGGCGTAATCAGCAGCAAAAAGCCAATCGCATCGGTAATAAACCCGGGTAGCAGCAATGCAAAACCAGTAATGGCAAGCGCCATACCTTCCATCATCTCGATGGCAGGCGCCTCTCCGCGTGCCATCATGCCGCGAGCCCGCATCAATACAGAAAACCCCTGCAGACGGACCAAACTTGCACCCAAAATCGCCGTAAATATCGACAGCAAAATTGTTGGCAGAGCGCCAATCTCGCTACCCACCTCAATCAACACATACAGCTCAGCAAGCGGCGCGAAAACAAATAAAAACAACAAAATAGCCAAAGGATTCAAAACCACACCTCAGATCGTTAGCTTGCTAATCTAAACGCTACAGCCAACACAATAACCCTTAGTCCATCATGTCAGAAAAACCGTTACTCGTTTTAACTACCTTGAGTGACACCGACGATATCGAGAAGTTCGCCAAAGACTTAGTGGCGAGTGAACTGGCTGCGTGCGTCAATGTCATACCCGGGATACGCTCCTTTTATTGTTGGAAATCAACGATTGAGTCAGCGAAAGAAGTACAATTATTGATCAAAACCACGCAAGCGCTTTATCCGGCGTTACAGTCGTGGATAGAAGAACAACACCCTTACGAGGTGCCGGAGATTCTTGCTGTTGATGTAGCAGAGGGATTACCGGCTTATTTAAACTGGATCTCAACATGTACAAAAGACTGCTAACGAGTATCTTCGCGCTATTCGCTTTCACTCAATTTGCGATTGCTGAAGAAGACTTCCTCACGCCAGATCAAGCCTTTGCTGTAACAGCTGTGGCGGTGTCACCGGAAACAGTGCGGGTAACATGGGAGATTGCCGACGGCTATTACCTTTACCAATCTAAATTTAAGTTTGGTTCTGATGACGTTGGTGTAGCGCTTGGCAATGAATCTTTGCCTTCATCTATCACTAAAGACGACCCAATCTTTGGCAAGGTAGAGATCTATCGCAATAAAGTAAGCATCGATGTACCCATCGAAAGCTTTCCTGCAAACCTCGACAGCTTCAATTTAAAGACTCGCTCACAAGGTTGTGCAGACAAAGGCATCTGCTACCCACCACAAACGCGTTCGTTACTCGTTGCTGTTTCTCCATCAGCTGATAAACCACGCGCCATCAAAGCTAGCGCAACGCAAAAAGCACCTGCTGGTGGCTCAGGGTTTGATCCACTCGCAGAATTAAGCGCATTGGGTAGCTCTCTTGGTCTTAATGCGATGGAGGATGACATCCTCGATCCTGAGCAAGCCTTTGTTGTACGTGCGGATAGTCCATCTGGCGATTGGCTCAATGTGAACTGGACGATTGCTGAGGGCACCTATCTCTACCAAGACAAAGTTCGCGTCAGCATTGAAGGTGATGGCGTTGCCTTAGGTCAATACAGTTGGCCAACACCAGACATTAAAAAAGACTCTATTAAACCGGATGGCACTATCGGTGATGTGCCGGTGTATCACAATGCGATCGATCTTGAGATTCCACTGATTCGCACCAACACCGATGCGACAGAACTAACGGTTAAGCTGGGTTATCAAGGCTGCGCTGACCGAGGTATCTGTTATCCACCTCAAAGCAAAACCTTTAAAGTTGCACTCCCTGCTTCTGCAGGTGCTAAAGCACAAACTGCCGCTGCTCCAATGGCTGAGCCAGCAGCAGATGTTGTAGTTAACGAACAAGATCAACTTCTCACCGACTTGCAATCAGCATCGCCACTGTTTGCTCTCGCATTAAGCCTTGGCTTTGGTGTTTTAGTTGCGTTCACCGCATGTATGTACCCAATGATCCCTATCCTGACCTCACTGATCATGGGTCAAGGTGACAAGATCACACCACTGCGTTCATTTAATTTATCACTGGCATATACCCAGGGTATTGCGATCACTTTTGGTGTTCTCGGTGCCGTGATGGCCGTCGTGGGTAAAGAGTTAGGCATTCAAAGTAGTTTGCAGACCCCTTGGGTCCTTATCCCCTCTGCGATCTTATTCATTGGCTTGGCGCTCTCGATGTTTGGCTTCTATCAAATCCAAATGCCATCAGCGATTCAGTCTCGTCTTAATGATCTGAGTAACAACCAAAAAGGTGGCAACCTAATCGGCGTTGTCCTGATGGGCGTGTTGTCCGCACTGATCGTTGGCCCTTGTGGCGGCCCCGTCCTCTTGGCCGTGCTTGCCTTTGCCGCGCAATCTCAAGATTGGAGTTTAGGCTTTATCTACCTTTGGGTCTTCGGTACGGGCATGGGCTTACCACTTCTGCTGATGGGCTCAGGCGGTGGCGCATTGTTGCCACGTGCTGGCACCTGGATGGATACCGTTAAAGCTACCGGCGGCGTAATCATGTTGGCACTTGCGGTGAGCTTCCTAGAGCGCCTCAGCCCAACCTATATCGCGACTGAAATAATCATGTTGATGTGGGGCGTACTATTGATCGTCACCGCCATCTACATGGGCGCACTCAAAGCGCAAAGCGATGACACCACTGGTTGGGCCAAGTTATTTAAAGGTCTTGGTTTATTCATCTTGCTTTATGGTGCCGCGTTTGTGATTGGTGTGGCCGCAGGCAGCAAAGACACCATGCAGCCACTTAAAGGTGTTATCAGTGTCCATGGTGGCGCTACTGAAGAGCATGCCGCGTTCACACGCATTAAAACACTCGATGAGCTTAACCAGGCTGTTAAGCAAGCGAGCGCCGAAGGTAAATCTGTGATGCTCGATTTTTATGCCGACTGGTGCACTTACTGTAAGACCATGGAGCAAGAAATCTTCCCTGATCCAAAAGTCAAAGCTGCTCTAAGCAACTTTGTTTTACTTCAGGCCGACATCACCCGCATGGATGACGACGACAAAGCGCTAACCGAACATCTCAATATGCCAGCGCCACCTGCTTTATACTTCTGGAATAGTAAAGGTGAAGAACGTCGCGACCTAAGACTGATCGGCAACCTAACCGCAGAACAACTAGTAAAGAGAATTTCTCAGGTAAATTAATGAAACCACGTCAATTTATAGCCATTGCAGTATCCGGCTTGTTAATTGGCGCTGGCGTTGGAGCCGGCCTCAAATATCTGGATCGAGTTAACGAAAAAGAAATCGCTAGCAAGCTTCCCGCGCCCAAGCGGGAACTAAGCCACCTGCCCGCTTTCAACTACATTGATACAACTGGCGAAATACGTCACAGTACTGAGTGGACTGACAACATTATCGTGCTTAACTTCTGGGCCACTTGGTGTCCGCCTTGTCGAAAAGAAATGCCCTTATTTGTCGAGCTTCAAGAGAAGTACGAAAAAGAAAATGTAAAGTTTGTCGGCATCGCGATTGACGAAGAAGAAGCAGTAAAACAATTTGGCGAGACCTACGGGCTTAACTATCCCTCACTCGTCGGCGACATTACCGCGACAACCTTATCGCTCGACTTAGGTAATCGTTACCAAGCACTTCCGTTTACGGTGATCGCTGAACCTGATGGCAAGATCGTTCTACGCCACATGGGTGAGATAACTCGAGAACAACTTGAGCCTAAAATCAAAGCTGCGATTGAGAACAATCGTCGCACGCTAGATATGCCAAAACGTATTTAAGACGCCATTACATAGGCATCAGATAATAATTTGATACCTACCAATAAAGTGACCACCTCAAAGGCAATTTTGATGCCGCGATTACCTGCGGCGATTGCCCAATGTGCGCCCATATAGCCACCAATAACCGAGCCGAGTAACAAAGCAGGCAACCAATCCCAACGGATATCACCCAACATGCCCAGAGTGAATGCGCCGGTGCCATTCCAAAATAAGCCGACCAGTACCAAGGTGTACGCCACCGCTTGTTTATAGTCAGCACCAAACCAACGCACTAACCATAGGGTGACAAACAAACCGGTCCCTGAGGTCAATGAACCATTCAGAAAACCGATTAGAAATAAACCCACACCACCGATCAGTAAGCCCAACCCTTCACGATGATTTGGCTGTGCCGTTTGACCCAATGATTTTTTAAAGAAGGAATAAATCGCTAAGCCAATGGTTAGCAGGCCTAATAAAAATCGTGCCCAGATATCCGGTACTTGAAGAATAACTGCCGCTCCAATCACCACACC
>VMDJ01000046.1 GCA_008080925.1 Gammaproteobacteria bacterium | reverse complement strand
AGCGTAGGCCAAGTTATTCTCGCGCCAGAGTTAGAGTCATTAGTACAACAACAAGACATCTCTCTCGGTGAATTAACCCTAAAACCCAGCGGCTACATTGTTGACGAACCGGATGTCGGCATGAATTTCTTCCGACTCGCGCCAAAAGTCATTGCGCATCATCAAGATGTGGTTAATAGCGGACTGATTGGCCCTGCCAGTCGTGTGAAATACCGACTACTTCTGGCCGGCAATTCGCAACAACTTAGTACCTATCGCAACACACTCAAGCCTGCGTTAGAAAAAAATGACAGTTGGCTTGAGCCCACCGATGGTCGCCCAGAATTACAAACAGCGATTCAACGCGGCGAGAAGTTCATAAATCTGTCCGCACTTTCCGCAAGCATTGTTGGCGGTGTTGCCATTATTTTGGCACTACAACTCATCCTCAGTGAATCGCTTTATGCCGCTGCGATATTTAGAGCGCTGGGCATGTCATCGCAACAAGTCCTTTGGCGCTACCTGCGCAAACTATTAGGCATCACATTATTCGCTACATTAAGCGGTATCTTAATTGGCTACGGTTTGCAATGGTCGGTCGTTCAACTTGCCAATGACTGGATAGACAACAGCCTGCCTGCAGCAGAATGGACACCCGCAATACCCAGCATCATTCATGCACTGATTTTATCACTCGGCTTATCACTACCCGGCCTATGGGCAATACGCTCGGTTTCGCCCAGTCGTTTATTACGCAACGAATCACGCGGCACGAGCCGCTCACAATTTCTACTCGGCGGCTCAGTCTTTATCACGTATGCCCTTTTAGTGGCTTATCAAGCTGAAGACATCAGCTTAGCCGGCATACTGCTCGGCGCTTTAATTGCGATTACCTTGTGCTTGATGGTTATCCTGCGTCTTTTCCAGGCGCTTGTTCAACGCATTAAGATTCAAGGTTCAGTCGGCTTTGGTTTAGGCGCCATAAAACGCCGCCCCGGTATCGTCATGGTTCAAATCAGCGGACTATCAATTGCCCTTTGCATGCTGCTTATACTCAATTATCTACGCACTGATCTATACCAATTGTGGTCAACCAGTCTTCCTACGAACACACCCAATCATTTTCTATTGAATGTATTACCCACTGAAAAAGATAAACTGATACAACAACTCAAACAAAACCACATTGCGACGGATAATTTCTTTGCCACAACGCGCGCTCGACTCAGTGCCATTAATGGCCAGGCAATCAACCTCGATCAATTTGAAACCGATCGAGGTAAACGACTCGCCTCACGTGAATATAGCCTGGGTTTTCACAATCAATTTCAAAATGACAATCGCATCATTGCTGGTAACGCATGGAGCAATGATCAAAAAGGGTTTTCCGTAGAACAGGGTCTCGCTCAATCACTAAACCTTAAACTCGGTGATGAGCTCACCTTTAGAGCCGGCGCGATTAGTGTCAGCGCCCCTATCCTAAGTATCCGCTCGGTAAAATGGGACTCATTTAACGTGAACTTCTTCGTCCAAGGTACCGAAAACCTCACCAACGAAGTGCCACATGCGTTTATCAGCAGTGTTTACATAGCTCCGGATAAAACCAGCGCGCTACAAAAGCTCTTGCGTGACTACCCAAGTGTGTCATCCATCAACCTCACACCGCTTATCGATAAAGTAAAAGGCGTACTTGATCGCGGTCTGCGCGCTGTTCAAGGAGTGTTTAGTTTCACACTGATTGCCGCTATCGTCTTGCTGCTCGTGAGTATCGAAACCGCTCGTCGTCAACGCGCAAAAGAAGTCGCCACATTGCGAACTCTTGGTGCATCAAAGCACTATATTGTGAACGCAACACTCACTGAGTTTGCTTTTATTGGTAGTACTATCGGCTTGCTCGCAGCTTCACTAGCACATATTGCTGCCACACTGATTGCGCAAAGACTGTTTGGCTTAACGCTTGGCATCCCTTTCAGCACATGGCTTAGCAGCGTAGTTATTGGAACAACACTTCTGTTAGTGATTGGATGGTTAAGTGAACGCCGCTTATTAAAGCAGCCACCTACACAACAATTTAGAGGTTAAGCAGTTAACGCTTGCGCAATGGCTGTGCCGCTTTGCCAAGCTGATTCAACACGCGCACCCAAACACCAATCACCACCCAAATAAAGAGACTGAGTCTCATCGACCAAGTAAGGCACACCTAAGGGGTTCACGATTCGAGCATACAGCCAGCTATGAAAAGCTGAGTGCAGCATATCCGCCGGATCAAGGGATAATGCCTCACAGAGCAGCACTCGCATCTCTTGCTCAGTTGTTACCTTATCTTGGTTAACCCGTGCCGCGCTCCATTCAACACTTGCCTGCGCTAACCACGCATCGACAGCATCTTCACGCTTCGGCTTACCACTGTTGAACGTAATCCATGACAAATCAATCGCTTCGTTTAAACGTGTCGATTTATCTATGTCAGCCTGTGGCTTAAAGGCAGCCATCAAGGTCATACAGGGAGCAAACTCAAGTCCAATAAGCTTGGCAGATAACGGATGATCTTCTCCAATAATCGGAGCAACTTGCGGAAACGGCACCGTCATCACCACACGCTTTGCTTGCCAGCTATCTGTCTCTGTTGTTGCAAGCCAGTAATCAGCGTGAAATTCAAGACGCTCAACTCGCTCACTTTGATGAATCGTTAAACCTTCGGCGAGCGCCTTAGGAATACTCGACATACCCGGAACACCCGCATAAGCACCTGGCTTACCTGCATCATCCCATATCACTGCGCTATCACTGATCTCATTGAGAGCTTGCTGCAAGCTTGCATCTCGTGCAGTCACATATTGCGCGCCGTGATCAAACCGAATGATCTGTCCATCGATCTCAGCTCGACGTGTTGCCATGCGACCACCGATACCTCGGCCTTTATCAAGTACCACAACATTTAGCCCAGACGCACGCAACCGACGCGCGCAGGATATACCTGTCATACCTGCGCCAATCACCAGTACGTCTAGCATTTAGTGCTGCCTTTCTTTACTTTCAGTCAAAGAGGCATAGATAGTCTGCGCCACACAGGCCTTGTAATCCCAGTAAGCTAAGCCTTCCGTTGAACTAGCATCAAAGCCCCAGATCTGTTTCACATAACCGTTGACTAAAAAGAAGCTATCGCATGCCTCATTCCAAATGGGGATATCCAATAACTTCACATTCGACCGACTCAACGGCAATAAGTCACCCTTCACTGAATCGTTATAGTTTTTTGCTTGAGCTAAGGCACAGTCAAAGAAGGCCTCTGGTGCAAGGTCATCAGTGCAGTACTCTATTAGTTGATGCTGATAACCCAAGTATTGCTCCATATACGCATTCGGGCCAACACCCATGCCCATCATGGCAATTTGCAGAGGCTGCAATGTATTTATTTCTTCGAGCTTATTTTGGGTAAAGCCACGGAAGAAGTGCCCAATCATTGGCGGCAAGGTATCGGTTAAATAAAAGTTCGTTTGCGTTGCAGCCAATACATCCAAATGACCAAATATCTGCATTTGCAAGACACCGCACTGAAACGATTGCCGCAGAGAACATTCAGGAAAACGTGCTGTTTGCTGACCCACCGCTTCTAGGAAAGGGAAATACAGCTCATCAAAAGCAGCTAAGTGATCCGCTTGCTTAACGCCAGCTCGCTTACCTTCAGAAAATAAATCAAAGTTACGGATTTGATAGAGCTGTGCGGTCTGATCTGAATTTTCGAGGGAGATCTTTTCAAAAGTCACATCCGCTCCCCACTTGAACATGAACTCACCAATCGGTAGTTCGTAGCCTTCGTAAAAATCCTCTACCTGTTCGTCAATTGGCACATCGCGATTGGTCGGAATTGTTTGTGACACCGCTTGAATGATCGGCATGTAATCTTCTTCCGGGCGACGCGTACCCGCGTAAAAACCAATCAAAGTGAAAAAGCCATGCAGCTGAGCTCGGCTCATACCCATCGCGTGCATCATGTTGGCGGCTGCAGCAGAAGCTGCCGGCAAACCTTCTAAATCGTGTTCGGTTAGCATCAATTCGCTCTCTTAATTTTGATGGATGCATCTTCCACAACTTCACATCGTTTTGACAGAACTTGTTCACCTATACCACTTTTATTCTTAGACATTCACCAAAAAACCGGGATTACCTAGTCAAGACAGGTTTTTTGTAACCACCTATTTGCTAAAAGGTAATCAAAAGTTAAACAGGTGTTACACATGAAAGCATTTCTAATCAGTCCCGAGTCTCAATCTATCGAGTCGATTGATATCCAAGATCAAAATGACATCAAGAGTCATATTGGTTATGACACGGTCATTTCTGATGAGCTTGGCGATGATCAGCACATCTTTTTTGACGAAGAGTGCTTCTTGCGACAAGCCAAAGGTCGATTTCAAATTGATAAGCTTGTTCCGATCTCTGGCAAAGCCATCATTATGAGCATGTCAGGAGAAGACCTAAGCGATGTTGCACTCGAAAAATCCGCACTAGCCGCTCGCGTTAGCTTCTCGTAACAAACCCTATGTCAGGTAGAAAGGTCACCACCAGTCGCATTGGACGCTTTGGCGTTCTGAGTAAACTTGCCGGTGGCATTGCCACAGGCGTCATGACAGAAGCCAGCAAACAATGGGTAAGTGGTAACCGCCCTGCGCTCAAGGATCTTGTGTTAACACCGCGCAATCTGGAACGCATGGGTAAAACACTCTCTGAGTTGCGTGGTGCTGCAATGAAACTTGGCCAGTTACTATCAATGGACAGCGGCAACGTGCTACCCCCCGAGCTTAGCGAGCTGCTCAGCTCATTGCGCTCAGATGCCACGCACCTACCGTTGGGTGAAACCGCCAAAGTGCTTAAAGCCAATTGGGGTGATAACTGGGATCAGCAATTCCAGCGATTTAACTTCACGCCAGTGGCAGCTGCCTCTATTGGGCAAGTGCATTACGCCGAGCTCAAGGATGGTCGTCGTGTGGCAGTCAAGCTCCAGTACCCCGGGATTCGAAAAAGCATCGACAGTGATATTGATAATGTCGCGATGGTGCTCCGCTGGTCTGGTTTGCTACCAGAAGGTTTAGATCTGACGCCACTTCTGGAGGAAGCGAAGCAGCAACTCCACACCGAAGCGGATTACCTGCTCGAAGCACAACACCTAAGAGATTACGCCGAGCGCACCAAAGCTATCGACTACCTAGAAGTGCCTGCGGTATTGGATGAGTTAACAACCGAACATGTATTGGTTATGGACTGGCTGGATGGGAAACCAATTGATGAGCTAGTCAACGAGCCAGCTGACTTACGCAATGAAATGGGCAATCGCCTGCTCAGCCTTGCCGTGACCGAAGTGTTCGAATGGGGAACAGCACAAACCGACCCCAACTTCGCCAACTACCTCTACGATGCGGATCGTCGCGTACTGCAACTGCTCGACTTTGGCGCCACACGCGTTATCCCAGATGCGCTACAGCAAGCACTCAAACAGCTGCTTACGGCCTGTTTAGACAACAACCAACAAGCCATCCAACACAGCGCCTGCCTGGTGGGTTATCTCGACAGTACTGATCCAGAACCCTATGCATATGCGATTAGTCAAATGATCGAATTGGCAACCTCACCACTGCGAATGGCAGAAATCGTGAATTTCCGTCAGCTTCAAATCGCGGATGAACTCCAAGAATTAGTTGTAGACCTTCGCTTAAAACAAAAGTTTTATCGCTTACCACCCACCGATGTATTGTTCTTGCACCGTAAGTTAGGCGGTCTGTATCTGACGTTACAAAAGATCAATGCCGATTTGCCGGTAAGACCGATCGTTAGTCCTTTTGCTAACGCTGCTTAGCTAACCAACGATCTAATTGATTCGCAAACGCCTGCTTATCGTTAGCATTGAGTGCAGCAGGGCCGCCTGATTGAATACCACTGCTACGCATAGTTTCCATAAAGTCACGAATATTCAGTCGGCCTTTGATGTTTTCAGCGGTAAATAACTCACCACGCGGGCTAAGCGCCAAACCACCCTTGGTGATGATTTCATCGGCCAAAGGAATATCACTGGTAATCACCAGATCACCTG
>VMDJ01000024.1 GCA_008080925.1 Gammaproteobacteria bacterium | reverse complement strand
TGCCGGGTTCGGGTTTGGTTAAGCAGCAAGCTGAATCAGAAGGCTTGGATAAGATTTTCACCGAAGCGGGTTTTGAATGGCGTGAGCCAGGTTGTTCGATGTGCTTGGCAATGAATGCTGACCGCCTTGAGCCAGGTGAGCGTTGCGCTTCAACTTCAAATCGTAACTTTGAAGGTCGTCAGGGTCAGGGTGGTCGTACGCACCTAGTAAGTCCTGCGATGGCTGCGGCTGCGGCAGTTGCCGGTCACTTCACTGACGTTGCGTCGTTGGCATAAGGAGAGCCGAGATGGAAAAGTTCACAGTTTTTAACGGTGTTGTTTGTCCTTTGGATCGCTCGAATGTTGATACCGATGCGATCATCCCAAAGCAATTTTTAAAGTCGATCAAACGTACAGGCTTTGGTCCTAATTTATTTGATGAGTGGCGTTATCTCGATCATGGCGAGCCAGGTATGGATAACAGCAAGCGTCCATTAAACCCTGACTTCGTTCTCAATGATCCACGTTACGCAGGTGCGCAGATTTTATTGGCTCGTGAAAACTTCGGTTGTGGCTCATCGCGTGAGCACGCGCCATGGGCGCTAGAGGATTACGGTTTTAAAGTGATTATCGCGCCAAGCTTTGCGGATATCTTTTTCAACAACAGTTTTAAAAATGGTTTGCTACCAATCATTTTGGATGCACAAACGGTTGATGCTTTGTTTGCAAAAGCAAATGGCCCAGAAGCACTCAAAATTGAAGTCGATCTTGGTTCTCAAACGCTGAGCGTTGGTAATGAAACGATTTCATTTGATGTAGATCCATTCCGTAAGCATTGTTTGCTAGAAGGTCTTGATGACATTGGTCTGACCTTGCAGCATGTTGATGACATCAAAACCTATGAAGAAAAGGCGAAGCAAAATACGCCTTGGCTATTTAACTGATTTAAGGAATCACTATGACTAAACGAGTATTGGTACTGCCAGGAGATGGCATTGGTCCAGAGATTGTTGCTGAGGCGGTCAAGGTCCTTGATAAGTTAGTTGGCGAAGGTCTAGATATTGAATTAGATGAAGGTCTGGTTGGCGGTGCAGCTTATGATGCAACCGGTACACCTCTGCCAGAGGCCACCTTGGATATGGCGCGTGAAGCAGATGCCATTTTGCTAGGAGCTGTAGGCGGCTATAAATGGGAGTCATTAGATATCTCAGTTCGCCCTGAGAAAGGTTTGCTAGGTTTGCGCTCAGAGTTGGGTTTGTTCTCGAACCTGCGTCCTGCGGTTTTGGCACCACAGTTAGCTGATGCGTCTTCACTTAAGCCTGAGATTGTTGCGGGCTTGGACATCATGATCGTGCGTGAATTGACCGGTGGCATTTACTTTGGTCAACCACGCGGTATTCGTGAGCTTGAGAATGGTGAGAAGCAAGGCTTTAACACTTTGGTTTATGCAGAGCATGAGATCGAGCGCATTGTGCGTTCTGCTTGTGATATCGCAATGAAACGTGGCAAGAAACTGTGTTCTGTCGATAAAGCGAACGTACTTGAGGTGACTGAGCTGTGGCGTGAAGTGGCGACGCGTATCGTTGAGAGCGAGTACCCAGAGATTGAGTTGAGCCACATGTATGTGGATAACGCTGCGATGCAATTGGTGAAGTGGCCAAAGCAATTTGACGTGATGGTGACCACCAATATGTTTGGTGACATCTTATCTGACTGTGCCGCTATGTTGACCGGTTCTATCGGTATGCTGGGTTCTGCATCACTGAATGAAAAAGGTCAGGGTATGTACGAGCCAATTCACGGTTCAGCACCGGATATCGCAGGCAAGGGTGTCGCTAATCCATTAGCTACGATTCTATCGACCGCCATGATGTTGCGTTATAGCCTGAATGAAGAAGCCATGGCTGATCGTATTGAAGCGGCGGTTAATAAAGTTCTGGATCAAGGTTTGCGTACGCCGGACATCATGTCTGATGGTATGACCGAAGTGAATTGTGAAGCGATGGGTGATGCCGTCGTTGCAGCGCTGTAAGGAAAAATAAAATGACAATTAAGCGTGTAGGTTTTGTAGGTTGGCGCGGCATGGTGGGTTCCGTATTGATGGAACGCATGCAAGCGGAGAATGATTTTGCACACATTGAAGAGCCTGTGTTCTTTACGACCTCACAGGTCGGCGAGGCAGGTCCTGATGTGGGTAAAGGTTCAGCGCCACTAAAAGATGCCTCTGACATCAATGAATTGATGGCGATGGACGCGATCGTGACCTGTCAGGGTGGTGATTACACCAAGTCAGTTTTTGAAGATTTACGTAAAGCGGGTTGGAAAGGCTATTGGATTGATGCGGCATCGTCATTGCGTATGGCGGATGACAGCGTGATCGTTTTGGATCCAGTAAACCGTGATGTGATTGATTCAGCTTTAGCTAGCGGTAAGAAGGACTTCATTGGTGGTAACTGCACCGTGAGCTTGATGTTGATGGGCTTAGGTGGCTTGTTCAAGCATGACTTGGTTGAATGGATGACGGCCATGACCTATCAAGCAGCGTCAGGTGCAGGCGCTCGCAACATGCGCGAGCTGCTTAACCAGATGGGTCATCTGCGTGATACCTCAGCGAGCTTATTAGATGATCCTTCATCTGCAATTTTGGATATTGACCGTGTGGTCACTGATGACATGCGTTCATCAGCATTCCCAACCGAAAATTTTGGTGTGCCATTGGCAGGTAGCTTGATTCCTTGGATTGATGTGGCGCTTGAGAATGGTCAATCAAAAGAAGAATGGAAAGCCGTTGCTGAGACCAACAAGATTTTGGGTCGTAGCGATCGTCAGATTCCAATTGATGGCACCTGTGTGCGTATCGGTGCGATGCGTTGTCACAGCCAAGCATTGACCATTAAATTGAAGAAAGATGTACCAATCGACGAGATCGAGCAAATGCTGGATGAGGCGAATCAGTGGTCAAAAGTGGTCCCTAACGATCGCCAGATCACAATGAAGGAACTCAGTCCTGCGGCTGTCACCGGCACTTTAACAGTGCCCGTGGGTCGTTTGCGTAAATTGAATATGGGCCCAGAGTTTTTGAATGCCTTTACGGTAGGTGACCAATTGCTTTGGGGTGCGGCGGAACCATTGCGTCGTATGCTTCGTATCTTGATTGAGCAATAATCTAAAGCGGCCCTTGTGCCGCTTTTTCGTGGAAGTTGAATGAAGCGTTTTTTATTAGCACTCTCTTTGCTTATCTCGCACAGCGTATTGTCGCTAGGTTTTGGCGAGCTAGAACTCAAGTCTGAACAGGGCGAGCCACTTGATGCGCGTATCGTGTTGGTGAATCTGGGTGAGGTTGATCTAACAACGATTAAAGTTGAATTAGCATCCGCGGAAGCGCATGACGCTGCACAGATTCCGTTTGAACAAAACTTATCTCAGCTAGCGTTTCGAGTGCAGTCATCAGTTGAGCATGATGCAGTTGTGCGTGTGACATCCAAAGAGCCGATTAGTGCTGATTTCATGCAGTTCTTGGTTGATATGGCGTGGCCACAAGGTCAGCTTCAAAGTGAATACACCATTAGCTTAAAGCTTCCTGATACGGCTGCGGCTTCTTCGGTGGCAGTTGAGCTAGCACAAACATCTTCAGCGACAGTGATCGTACGGAAAGACGATACGCTCAGTCAGATTGCGATGGAGCATAAGGCGAGTGATGTCAGCATGACGCAAATGATGATGGCGTTGCATATGAACAACCGTGAAGCCTTCATCAAAGACAACGTCAATTTAATGCGAACAGGTGCAATTCTTCAGTTACCTCAGGCTGAGCAAGTGCGTTTGATCTCACGAGGTGAAGCGGGTCGTCATTTCACGGCGCAAATGCAACAGTGGGATGAGATTCGTGGCTTAAACAAAACGTCTGCGCAGAGTGAGATCGGTATCGCCCCCGTTGTTGAGCAGTCGGATTATCTACAGATAGCAACGCCGATTGAAGAAGGTGCTGAAGGACAAGCAGGTGTAGTTCAATCCGAAGGCGAAGTCGTTGACCAAGAATCGCAAGCAATTAATTTGCTGCAGGAAGATGTTGCCGCTAAGCAGCTGACTAATGAGCGATTAGAGGAAGAGGTGATCTTGCTGAAAGAGCAGGTGACTGACATGCAAAAACTGCTCTCAGTGCAAGACGAAGAGCTTGCGCGAATGCAGGTAAATGCTACGCCAGATGCTGAGAAAGCGATTGAACCTCCGGCAAATGCTGATGGCTCGGCTCAGCCGGTTGAGAAATTCGAGATCAGTGAAAAGGTTGTGACTGATCTTTGGGATAAGGCTCGCGAATGGACATCAAAAAGCTTACCTGAAAAGGTCAGTCAATTTGCGGATGTCGTTTTGCTGGCAATGTTAGTTGTTATTGTGGGTGTGTTTGTTCGCTTGTTCTCAAGCTCACCTAAGGCAGAAACGACAATAGCAAAAGTCGATCAAGCGCCACTGAGTTCAGGCCAGGGAACAGACGACATTGAGATACCAACAGAAGGTGATTTGTTGGAGATTGCTCATCTGTTTATCGAACAGAAGCAATACCCAGAAGCTGAAAAAGCACTTCATGCAGCCCTCGATAGTGACTACGACAGCCTACAGGTTGGTCATGCTTTGTTACGTGTCTTCTTCTTGTCGAATCAAGTCGATCAATTTATTCGCGTGGCGGAAGAAATGGCGAGTCTGCAACAAGACTTGTCTGATCGTGAGAAATGGAAAGAAGTCGTTGAGATGGGACATCAATTACGACCTGACCATTATCTATTCCTTGTGGCAGGCCATAAGCCTGAGCCGGTTGACCCGCCACGTGCTTCCAGTGCAGATCTTGAGTCGTTGACCACTGATGCGGATGCCGTTGATCAGTCGCCTGGGTCATCATCGGATGTGAACACGTTGGAGATCGCTTTACCGGAAGGTCAGTCGGCAGAACAATTGAACCAAGCTGTGAGTCAGAGTGATATCCAATCCGATGATGTAAAAGCGGCTGATGCTAACTTTGATACGCAAACCCAGTCAGCAATCGATAGTCTGTTTAACGATGGTCAAGAACGCCAAGTCGCGGATGAATTTGATCTTAAGTGGAATCTTGTGGATACCTATTTAGACATGGGTGACAAGGATGGTGCGCTACAGCTGTTGCATGAGCTAATTGAAGAAGCACCTGAAGAGTTGCGTGATGAAGCTCGTCGCTTATTGAAGGAGCTTGAGTAAGGATGCGCATTGCGCTCGGCGTTGAATATGACGGAAGTCGCTTTCATGGCTGGCAAGCGCAAGAAGAGGGTGTGCGTACGGTTCAAACCTCACTTGAACAAGCCCTAGCGAAAGTCGCAAACCATCCTGTTCGTGTCGTATGTGCAGGTCGAACGGATACCGGTGTGCATGGTTTAGGTCAGGTGGTTCATTTCGATACCGATGCGCAACGTACCTCAAGAAATTGGGTGCTCGGTTGTAACGTCAATCTGCCTGATGATGTCAGCGTGACATGGGCGAAAGAGGTCGATGAAGACTTCAGTGCACGCTTTTCGGCGATTAGTCGCAAGTATCGATATTTTATTCTGAATCGAACCGCACGCTCGGCGCCATTGGCTGGCCGTGTTACCTGGATTCATCGCCCCTTAAATGCAGATCTTATGCATCAAGCGGCTCAGGCTTTGGTGGGAGAACATGACTTTTCGAGTTATCGGGCCCTGGGTTGCCAGGCAAAAAGTCCGATCAGAACGTTACATTCCATTTCGGTGGAGCGCCGAAATGAGTTTATCGTGATGACTGTGCATGCGAATGCATTCTTGCATCACATGGTGCGCAATATTGCCGGTGTGTTGATGGCGATTGGACGTGAAGATCAGCCAGCCGATTGGGCGAAGACGGTTCTAGAGCTGCGTGATCGGACCTTGGGCGGTGTGACATCACCTCCGGAGGGTTTGTATTTTGAGCAGGTCGAATATCCTGCGGAATATGATTTACCTGCGGCATCAACGAGCGGATTTCCCATTCAGCCTTAATTGACCTGATCACACCCTGAATTAACGGTGGTTTTGCATCGTCAAGCAGGGTGCTTTTCCTTCATAATAAGCTTCTTATGCGAACTCGAATCAAAATCTGTGGAATCACCTCGGTTGAGGACTCCTT
>VMDJ01000014.1 GCA_008080925.1 Gammaproteobacteria bacterium | reverse complement strand
AAAACTTCTTTACTATCCTCTTTGAAATCTGGTATCGCATTAACGTTAGCAAACGGATAACCCTTATCAGACAGCAAAGCTGAAATTCTATCGCTACTTGCCACGATTTCTTTTCGATCAAAATGCTCCCCACGCTTTAGCTTTATAAGGGGAAAATATTCATCTGGTTCGCCAATCAAATCACCCGCAATTTGGATATCGATTAGTTTATAGATTTCACCTTCGTTTATATTGATAGTGATAAAGATGTCTTTCTTATCAGGACTGATTGAAACTTGACTAGAAGCAATCTCAAATTTTGCATAACCACGATCCTTATAAAACGCATTCAATTTCCTCAAATCGCCTGATAGCTTGGGGCGTGAATACTGATCTTCGTTAGTCAGCCAGGCTGTCCAACTACCCGCCTTAGAATCAAACATATCGAGAAGATCTTCTTCATCAAACGCTTGATTGCCCACGATGTTAATTTGTTTAATTCGAGCAGTATCACCCTCAACGATATCGATAGCGATACCTACTCGGTTACGCTCAAGGGGGGTTACGACAGTTTCAACCGTTACCGAATACTTCCCTTGATTAAAGAACTGACGCTCCAATTCTTGCTGAATGTTATCGAGTACTGATTGATCAAAAGTACGACCTTCAGCCAAGCCTGCATCTTTCAAGCCTTCACGCAGCGCTTCTTCAGGAATCGACTTGTTACCACTGAATGTCAGTTCTGCAATCGCAGGACGTTCATCCACAGACACAATTAACACATCGCCTTGGCGCTCTAAACGAACATCTTTAAAGAAACCTGTTTTGAATAACTCACGCACGATACCAGCTGTTTCAGCCTCGTCGATTGTCTGCCCCGGCTTAACTGGAAGGTAGTTAAATACGGTACCAGCTGTAATGCGCTGCAACCCTTCAACACGAATATCTTCCACTTTGAAAGTGGCAGCTTGAACAGACAGAGCAACTACTGAAAGAACAGCTCCAGCGAGTAGCTTTTGAATTGGCGTCATAACAACCTTCGAACGCAATGCGTGTTTATTCTTTTTTAATCGCCTTTTAGGGCGAAATTATCCGCAGATTATATCGGGAATACTCGGGGCGTTGCCACCCGCCTGACGCGCAGGCGATTCAGCCAAAATAACGAGTAAAATCAACGTAAAAGGCTAAAAACATCACTGAGGCCAATACCGCAATACCGATTTGCTGGGCACGTAATTGAATAGCCTCGCTAACCGATTTGCCGGTCACCGCCTCAACCGCAAAATAGAGCAAATGTCCGCCATCAAGCATAGGTACTGGCAAAAGATTCAATACGCCTAAACTAATACTCACAATGGCCAAAAACTTTAAAAAAGCCACCAAACCAAAAGATGCCGTTTGACCAGCCACATCAGCAATTGTCAATGGACCACTCAGATTTTTGACCGAAGCCTCGCCAATGAGCATTCGTCCCAATACTTTTAGCGTCAGCCACGAGTATTCAGCCGTGCGATTAACTGCTCCTACAAACGCATCAACTGGCCCCAAGATAATCTCAGCTCGATAACGAGACAGATCTTCACTAGGCGCCTGCGCCTTCAATCCAACACGGCCAAAGACCTCACCACCCTTTTCAACGCGCTCAGGGGCCAAACGCAATGCCAACATTGATCCGTTTCGTTGGACATCAAGACTGAGTTGCTTATCCGGGTTATCGCGAACCCATTTAACCCACGCAAACCAATCTTCGACTGGCTGACCATCAATTGCCTTAATCAAGTCACCTTGCTGCAAACCAGCTTTTTCAGCCGACCCATTTGGAATGACCTCGCCAACAATCGCAGGAATCTGCGGCTTAGCCGGTTCAATACCCAGCTTCTCGAGCACATCGGTATTTTCGTCAAACTCACCGAACACAGAGGCATTAACCACCAAGTCTCTTGCAAAGCCCTCTTCGCCCTGTACACGAATGGAGAGATCCTCACCTGCCATCACAGTAGTCGCTATACGTTGAGCTACAGAACCCCAGGTTGGCGTTTTCTCGCCGGAGATCGCGACAAACTCATCACCAGGCAAAAAGCCAGCTTCAACTGCCACACCATTACTTGCCAGTTGCCCAACCAAAGGACGCGCGCCGGTTTCGCCAATCTGAAAAACCAACCAGTAGGCCAAAATAGCGAAGATAAAGTTAAACATAGGGCCCGCTGCCACAACGGCAGTACGTTTTGCTAACGACTGCTTATCGAAAGCACGTGGCAAATCGTGCTCAGCGATATCGCCTTCTCGGGTATCAACCATCTTGACGTAACCACCCAAAGGGATTGCTGCAATCACATATTCGGTTTTATCTTCACCTCTGACCCATGAAAGCAATGGTCGACCAAAACCAATTGAAAAACGCAGCACCTTAATGCCCGCTCGGCGAGCTACCCAGTAATGGCCGAACTCATGCACTGTAACCAGCACACCGATCGCAACGATAAAAAAGAAGACTTTCTGCAGAATTTCCATAACTTGATAGACCGTTTAGTGGATCAATTGTTCCGCTGCAGCACGTGCTGCTTGATCGATTGCCATCAAGCCTTCAACTGAATCGAGATCACCCTCAAGATTCTGCGAAAGGACTGTTTCAATAATCTCGGGGATCCGCACAAAAGCCAGCTGTGTACTTAAAAACGCATCAACAGCGACCTCATTCGCCGCATTGAGGACCGCTGGTGCGACACCCGCCGCCGCGACAGCATCAAAGGCTAAGCGTAAACACGGAAATCGTTGTGTATCCGGCTCTTCAAAATCTAAGCGCGCGACCTCAAACAAATCTAATGAAGCCACGCCCGAGCCATGACGCTCAGGCCAAGCCATCGCATGTGCAATCGGCGTTCGCATATCAGGGTTACCCAACTGAGCCAAAACAGAGCCATCGACGTATTGCACCATCGAATGCACCACACTCTGCGGATGAACCACTACTTTGATCTGCTCTGGAGTTGCATCGAATAGCCAACGCGCCTCTATCACTTCGAGCCCTTTGTTCATCATTGTTGCCGAATCAACCGAGATCTTACGTCCCATACTCCAATTAGGGTGGGCACACGCTTGCTCCGGTGTTGCCGATTTCAGCTGGTCATTAGTCCATGTCCGAAAAGGCCCACCAGAAGCAGTCAATAAAATGCGTTTGACGCCCTTTGCTGCTAAGCCCTGCTCAAAATCCTGTGGCATACACTGAAAAACCGCATTGTGCTCACTATCAATTGGCAAGACTGATGCCTTATGAGCTTTGGCTTCGCGCATAAACAAATCACCCGCAACAACGAGCGATTCTTTGTTAGCCAACAAAATACGTTTGCCTTTACGCACCGCAGCCAAGGTAGGCGTTAAACCTGCTGCACCCACAATCGCTGCCATTACCATTTCAGCATTTGTTAGCTCAGCGATCGCAATAACACCAGCCTCGCCAGCAAGCACCTCAATAGAAGAGCCGATAGACGCGAGTCGCTTAGCCAACTCAGCCGCACTCGCTTCATCCGCCATTGCAACCACAGTGGGCTGAAAACGTTCACATTGTTGAAACAACCCTTCCACATCTGTATTTGCAGCAAGGCCGACAGCACGATAACGCTCAGGGTGCTGGGCAATCACATCCAGCGTGCTAATACCGATTGAACCGGTAGAGCCTAAAACGCTAATGCCAATCACTTTAGGCCACCCGCCAATGCAACCAACATGAGGAACACAGGCGCGGCGGCCAACAAACTATCGATGCGATCAAGCACACCACCATGCCCCGGCAGTAAGTTACCGCTATCTTTCATACCCGCTTGTCGCTTCATCACGCTTTCAAAAAGGTCACCACCAATTGATACCCAAGCGGTCGCAACACATACAAAAACAAGCTGCATTAAGCTCAACTCAAACCATTCGAAACGATGTAACACAACGCCGCAGACAACAGCACCCAACAAAGCGCCAAATGCACCTTCCCATGTTTTTCCGGGGCTAACATGTGGTGAAAGTTTATGTTTACCGAAAGCCCGTCCAGCGAAATACGCGCCCGAATCGGCTACCCATATCAACACAAACAGAAACATGACTAAACCTGAGCCAATGGCTGGAGTTTGATGCAATTGGATCATCGCCAAAAATACGCTACTTAGAATCAACACACCCATTGCCAACATACCCGGGCGTAGACCATCCACTTGCTCAAGCGGCTTGTTACGCATAACCAAGGTGAAACTATTGCCAATCCAGAAAACGGTGGTCGCAGCAAACAACACAAAAACGATACCCGGCATCATTGCCAACATCATCACTAAAACCGCTACAGCAATCATGTAAGGCAGCTGACCCGCGAGCGTTTTTAGTCCATTTAAATTTGCCCATTCACGTGCAGCCAATAACGAGACAGCACCGATAAAACTCGCAAACAGTTCAATGGGCGCATAAAAAATCACACCAATCACAATCGGGATTAAAACCAGTGCGGTCAAAATGCGTTGCTTTAACATAATTACCCTTCTTCTATTTGTTCGCCGGTTTTACCGAAACGACGCTGACGCTTTGAAAACTGGTCAATAGCATCTTTCAACGCCTCTTCACCAAACTCAGGCCAAAGCACATCACTGAACACCATCTCACTATAGGCAATTTGCCAGAGTAAAAAATTACTTACTCTGACTTCACCACCGGTGCGAATAAATAAGTCCACTTCTGGCAAATCCGAAAGTTGAGTAAAGGCATTGAGCTGATTCTCATCAATCTGATCAAGGCTCAACTCACCCAACTGAACCTGGCGTGCGATCTGCTTAGCGGCATTAGCCACATCCCATCGACCACCATAATTGGCAGCAATATTGAGATGCAAACCCGTGCACTCAGTTGTTTCATCAATCGATTTTTGGATTTTATCTTGTAAGCGTTGGGGGAATGCAGATAGCTCACCAATCACCCGTAGCTTAACGTTGTTCTTTTTTAGGCTTTTAACCTCACGAGATAAAGCCGTCATAAATAGCTCCATCAAAAGTTCAACCTCAAGCTTGGGTCGCTTCCAATTCTCACTACTGAATGCAAATAAGGTGAGCGCCTCAACGCCTAACTCGCCGCAAGCTTGCACGACACGGCGCACCGACTCAGCACCTGCCTTATGGCCATGATGTCTCGCCTTACCCTGCTGCTTTGCCCATCGGCCATTACCATCCATGATGATGGCAATATGACGCGGTATATTCACTCGTATTCCCTATTACAAAAACGCCGACATAACGTCGGCGCTTAGGTGACGATTATCGGTGGATTAAACCGACATCAAGTCTTCTTCTTTCTTTGCCATCAACTGATCAATCTCGTTGACGTGCTGATCGGTCAACTTTTGAATGATCTCTTGGCCACGATGCTCATCATCTTCTGAAATGAGCTTCTCTTTGACTAACTCTTTCAAGCTGCCATTGGCATCACGACGAATATTACGTACCGCGACACGCGCCTGCTCTGCTTCAGCACGAACAATACGCGTCATATCTTTACGGCGCTCTTCTGTGAGAGGAGGGATTGGCAAACGAATCAGAGTACCTGCTGTGTTTGGAGTCACGCCAAGGTTAGATTCCAAGATCGCTTTCTCAACCGCTTGCACCATACCTTGCTCCCAAGGCTGAACGGTTAATGTGCGGGCATCTTCAACACCGACGTTAGCCACTTGCTTAAGCGGGGTATCTGCACCGTAGTAGCTCACGACAACGTGATCCAACATGGATGGGTGCGCACGACCGGTACGAACCTTTGCTAAATTTTCACCTAAAGCATCGACACTTTTCGCCATACGGCCAGCAGCATCTTCTTTAATGTCATCAATCATGACGTTTTTAGACTCCCGTCACCAAGGTGCCGACTGATTCGCCTGAAACCAAGCGCGCCAGAGCTCCCTGCTCGTTAATATTCATCACCCTTAAGGGCATATTATTTTCTTTACACAAGACAACCGCTGTCGCATCCATGACGCCTAAGCCCTGTTCCAAAACCTGATCGTACGTCAAAGTTGCATAAAACTCAGCACTTGGATCCTTCTTCGGATCTGCGGAATATACACCATCAACTTTGGTCGCTTTGATCATCAAATCGGCCCCGATCTCAATCGCGCGCAAGCTAGCTGCCGAGTCAGTCGTGAAATAAGGATTACCGGTACCCGCAGCCATTATTGCCACACGTCCAGCCTCAAGATGAGCGACTGCTGCATCGCGTGAGTAAGACTCACAAACGGTATCGATACGGAAAGCCGACAAGGTGCGCTCTTCAATGCGGAGCTGGCGTAGTTGGTCTTGCATAGCCAGCGAGTTCATCACCGTCGCTA
>VMDJ01000041.1 GCA_008080925.1 Gammaproteobacteria bacterium | reverse complement strand
TGAATTCGGCTTATCCCTGTCATTTGAGCCCGTGGCTACCGCTATTCTTGCGGCACTATGTTCTCGTATCCCTCACCAAGCGAAAGTCGTGGAATAAACATTAAAACTCTTTTGTTTTCTCCTGCGTAGAAACCGCTAAACTGCCGCCATGTCAGAAAAAGAGCTCAACGCGCCTTCACGCGCCACACCCGAAACCCATCAGCGCGGCCACGACAAAGTCAGCCGTATTCCTGTGAAAGTCGAAAAGACTGGTGAGCTCTTACGTAAACCCAGCTGGATACGCGCCAAGCTACCGTCAGGTCCTGAAGTCTCGCGCATCAAACGCATTCTGCGTGATCGCAACTTAAGCTCAGTCTGCGAAGAAGGTCAGTGCCCAAACCTAGGCGAATGCTTCAGTCACGGTACCGCCACCTTCATGATCATGGGGGATATCTGCACGCGTCGCTGTCCATTCTGCGATGTGGCACACGGAAAACCGCAACCACTCGATGAACAAGAGCCTAAGCAACTCGCGGAAGCCATTGCTGACATGTCTTTGAAGTATGTCGTGGTGACCTCGGTTGATCGTGATGATCTACGCGATGGTGGTGCTGCACATTTTGCCTCGTGTATTTCAGAGACACGCCGCTTATCACCACAAACGACCATCGAGGTCTTAGTGCCTGATTTTCGCGGTCGCATGGATGTCGCACTAGAAGAGATGGCGGTAGCCCCGCCTGATGTTTTTAACCACAACCTAGAGACGGTGCCTCGCTTATACAAGCAAGCCCGTCCTGGCGCCGATTACCAGTGGTCATTAGACCTGCTAAAGCAGTTCAAAGCACAGCATCCTGAAGTGCCGACCAAATCCGGCATCATGCTTGGCCTGGGTGAAGAGATGGATGAAGTCAAAGCGGTCATGCAAGATCTTCGTAACCATGGCTGCGACATGCTGACGCTTGGCCAATACCTTCAGCCAAGCCGAGATCACCTGCCGGTAAAGCGTTACTACACCCCAGAAGAATTTGATGAACTTCGTGTGCTAGGTGAAGCGATGGGCTTCTCAAATGTGGCGAGTGGCCCGATGGTACGCTCGTCTTATCACGCCGACCTTCAAGCTAACCCGCTACTCGGCAGCTAAGCCATGGATCTTGTTGAGCTTCTCAAGGCAATCAAGCCTTTGCTCAAACTCATGCTCGAATTACCTGTCCCTTTTTTACTCTTGGGACTGTTTGGCGTCTTTTTTTACAAACACTGGATTGGCAAATTATCAATTATCAGCAGCCTTGCTTTGTTATATGCCTCATCGATACCAGCCACTGTCCAATGGCTAGGTGAAAAGCTGGAAACAATTACTCCACTGACCAACGAACAGCTTAGCGACTTCAAACCACAAGCCATCTTATTGCTCACAGGTGGCAACACCGGCAGCAATCCTGAGCTCAACGGGGCTGCACGTGTAAATGCAGCCACCATGCAACGTGCCAGCTACGCCGCACGACTCCATCGCGAGACCGGCTTGCCTATCATTGTGACCGGTGGCGTTGTGTACAAAGGCCAAACCCATGAAGCTCGAAGTGCCGCCCGATGGTTACTGGACGTGGTTGGCATTCAACCGATTGCGATTGAGGATCGCGCAACGAACACGCTGGAAAATCTTCAGTTCAGCAAACCAATCATCGAGCGCCTTGGCTATCAACGCGTTGTGATTGTGACCCATGCTTATCATATGCCACGTGCTCTTCAGTCCGCAGAAAGCGCTGGCGTGAATGCTATTGGGGCTCCTTTCGGTTATCTCGCACGCTACCCCTTCCCAAATGATCACCTACCCACTTGGAAAGCCTTTGTGCCTGAGAGTGTGCACATCAGCTCGACCGATGCGCTGCTGCATGAGTGGATTGGACAATGGTGGTATCAACTAAGCCAATAACCAGACAAATTTGTCGGTCATCACATTGTGTAAACATCATTAGGATTGATCTTGCACAAATACCGTCCGAATTTGCGGTATTAGTCCAAACTATTTCAGTATCCTTCATCAAAATAATTCAGGAACACTTCAGTGATCAGACAAGACACTATCGCTCACTTCAAAACCCAGCTCGAAAATCATCCGATTTACGATGCGGTTTCAAGTCTCGAGGATTTACAAATCTTCATGCAGCACCATGTCTATTCGGTATGGGACTTCATGTCGCTGATCAAATATCTGCAATCGCGTGTTGCGCCAACAATTTATCCTTGGATGCCACAAGGCGATCCCGACGTACGCCGTTTCATTAACGAGCTAGTGCTTGAAGAAGAAAGTGATGAGCGTCCTGACGGCAAAGGCTTCACCAGTCACTTTGAGCTATACCAACACGCCATGAAGGAAATTGGTGCGGACACATCGGTTATCGAGAGTTTTATAGCCGCGCTTCCAAGCCAGGACATTCAGTCTGCTCTTGCATTACCGGGAATTCCAACCCCCTCTGCCAAATTCACAGGATTGACCTTTAGCTTCATCGAGGCAGACAAGCCACATAAGGTAGCAGCTGCTTTAGCACTGGGACGTGAACACATCATTCCGTGCATGTTCCGATCGATACTTTCCAAGACAGGTGTTACTGAAGCTCAAGCACCAATATTTCATTGGTATCTTAATCGCCACATCCATTTGGATGAAGATTTCCACGCGCCACTCTCATTGCGCTTACTAAACGGCTTATGCCAATCTGAAAGCGATAAAGAGGAAGCAATTGAAGCAGCTGATCAGGCCGTTAATGCTCGACTAGCTTTTTGGGATGGTGTGCTCGAGGCTATCGAGCGCTCGCGTTGATCTCTGCAAGTCGCTCTGGCGTACCTACATCCGTCCAGATACCTTGATGATGTTGTCCACTGACCGTGTTCTGTGACATAGCGTTTCGCAGCAAAGGCGCCAAAGGAAAACGCTCTTCCGACTGACCGGTAAATAAGTGTGGTTGATAAAGCCCGACGCCACTGAAGGTCAACTTATCCAAACCATCAACTGCGACTCGACCCTTGTTTAACGCAAAGTCACCATTTGGGTTATGGGTAGGGTTATTCACCAACACGAGATGCGCGGCATCCCCTTCATCTAGCGCTAGCGCTTCGTAGTCGATATCCGTCCACACATCACCATTCACCACCAAGAAAGGCTGCTCACCTAATAAAGGCAAAGCGCGAGCAATCCCGCCACCCGTTTCTAAGGCCGTCTCTTCGGGTGAGTACGCAATGCTTACGCCAAACGCCGAACCATCGCCAAGTGTGTGCTCAATCTGCTCGCCGAGATACGCATGATTAATCACCAACTGAGAAAAGCCTGCCTGTTTTAATCGCTCTATGTGCCAAACAATCAGTGGCTTATCGTGAACCGTCAGCAGGGATTTGGGAGTGTGATCAGTTAAAGGCCGCATGCGCTCACCACGCCCTGCGGCCAAGATCATCGCGACAGTCGGTTTGATCAACATCGCGATAGGTGCAAATTACTTCGACTTCATCGCGTCGAAGAATTCACCATTCGTTTTCGTTGCTTTGAGCTTATCGTACAAGAACTCCATTGCAGCCAACTCATCCATTGGATGCAGAATCTTGCGTAGAATCCAGCTCTTCTGCAGATCTTTCTCACCGATCAAGAGTTCTTCACGACGCGTGCCAGAACGATTGATATGGATCGCAGGGAAGATACGTTTTTCAGCGATACGACGATCCAAATGCACTTCCATGTTACCCGTGCCTTTAAATTCTTCGTAGATAACATCATCCATACGAGAACCGGTTTCAACCAACGCTGTGGCGATAATGGTTAATGAACCGCCCTCTTCAACATTACGCGCCGCACCAAAGAAACGCTTTGGTTTTTGTAGTGCATTTGCATCGACACCACCGGTCAACACCTTGCCTGATGATGGAATAACCGTGTTATACGCACGTGCCAAACGGGTAATTGAGTCGAGCAGAATCACCACATCACGCTTGTGCTCAACGAGACGCTTCGCTTTCTCAATAACCATCTCAGCAACCTGAACGTGGCGCGCCGCTGGCTCATCAAAGGTCGATGAAATAACTTCGCCGCGAACAGAACGCGCCATCTCGGTAACTTCCTCAGGACGCTCGTCAATCAACAATACGATCAAGTAACACTCTGGATGATTCATTGCGATGCTTTGCGCAATATTTTGAATCAACATGGTCTTACCCGCTTTTGGTGGAGCAACGATCAAGCCACGCTGACCTTTACCAATCGGCGAAACCAATTCGATCGTACGTGCAGTAATGTCTTCACTACTACCGTTACCCATCTCAAGATTAAACTTTTTATTGGCGAACAACGGCGTGAAGTTTTCAAACAACACCTTGTTCTTGGCATTTTCTGGTGTGTCGTAGTTGATCTCGTCAACTTTCAACAAAGCAAAGTAGCGCTCGTTATCTTTTGGCGGACGAATCTTACCGACGATCGTGTCACCGGTACGTAACCCAAAGCGGCGGATCTGGCTTGGAGATACATAGATATCATCCGGTCCTGCTAGATAAGACTGCTCACCTGAACGCAAGAAGCCAAAACCATCCTGCAAAATCTCGAGAACGCCATCGCCACCGATGTCTTCGCCTTTTTTAGCGTGTGACTTCAAGATGGCAAAGATAAGGTCTTGCTTGCGCGAGCGACCCATATCCTCAATACCCATAGACTCAGCGAGCGCTTGCAGTTCTGGAACGGGCATTCTTTTCAATTCAGTAAGATTCATAGTTGGCCTTTGTAAGAAATTTATGAGGCGTGTCTGTTAGATAAACAGATCAGGTGCGGGATAAAAAAGTTTGAAAATGAATTCAGCCCCTCAAAAGGGGCTGATGAAATGTTAGAGGTTGCTATCAATGAATGCGGTCAATTGTGACTTTGATACTGCACCAACTTTAGTTGCTTCGACGTCACCGCCCTTGAATAACATTAAGGTTGGGATGCCACGAATACCATAGTTTGGTGGAGTCTTTGGGCTCTCATCAATGTTTAGCTTCGCGATCTTTACTTTGCCGTCATATTCGTCAGCAATCTCATCGAGGATCGGAGCGATCATTTTGCATGGACCACACCAGTCTGCCCAGTAATCAACTAAGACAGGTAAAGACGACTGCAAGACTTCCGCATCAAAAGTGTCATCGGTCACATGAACGATTTTGTCACTCACTAGAGTTTCTCCAATTTTTCTTAAAAGGGGATGTCGAGGCGGCAAATTCGCTCGCATGGATTGGTTGGAATACCAATTTCGACAACTGATGATGTCATTTGAGCTCATAAGTCATTTATTTTCAAGCCCCTGAGCGCTGCAAAGCACTGATTTCCGGTATGCTTCGGCCCCATGAGTAAAAAACACCTAACAGAAACCCGTTTCGACAGCTTTTCCCTACCTGAAAATGTGCTCCAAGGCCTGAAAGACGCCGGCTTTGAATACTGCACTCCGATTCAAGAAGCGACCCTACCGCACATCCTGAATGGCGAAGATATCGCTGGCCAAGCACAAACAGGTACCGGCAAAACTCTTGCCTTTTTAGTCGCTACCTTACAACTACTCGCTGAGCGCCCAGCGGCCGAGAATCGCAAGATTAATCAGCCTCGCGTGATGATCCTTGCCCCCACTCGCGAACTGGCTATCCAGATCGGTAAGGATGCCGAAGTGGTCACTAAACACACCGAGCACAAAGTGGCGGTGGTCTATGGTGGTACCGGCTATGAGAAACAGCGTAATCAAATTGAACAAGATGGCGTGGATATCCTGATTGGCACCCCAGGTCGTTTGATCGATTACTTCAAGCAGCACGTCTACGATCTTCGCGCACTGCAAGTTTTGGTCATGGATGAAGCGGATCGCATGTTCGATCTGGGCTTTATCAAAGATATTCGTTATTTATTACGTCGCTGCCCTCAACCCGCAGATCGTACTAGCATGCTGTTCTCAGCAACCTTGTCATATCGCGTACTTGAGCTCGCTTACGAGCACATGAACAACCCAACCAAGGTGACCATCGAATCTGAGCAAGTCACCGCTAAAGCAATTCGCGAAGTCGGCTACATGGTCGCCAATGATGAGAAGGTTAACCTTCTGATTGGCCTGATGCGCAAAGTTGGTGAAGCTCGCAGTATTGTGTTCGTTAACACTAAGCGCCAAGCCGAAAACGTTTGGGGCTTTCTTGAAGGTAATGGTTTTAAATCAGCCATCCTTTCAGGCGATGTGCCACAGAAGAAACGTGAGCGCTTGCTCAAAGAATTTGCAGCCAATGAATTATCTGTTTTAGTTGCCACTGACGTTGCTGCACGCGGACTTCACATTAATGGCGTCAGTCATGTGTACAACTACGATCTACCGGACGATCGTGAAGACTATGTTCACCGTATTGGTCGTACCGCTCGCGCTGGTGCAGAAGGTGATGCAATTTCATTTGTTTGCGAGACCTATGCGTTCTCACTTCCAGATATTGAAGATTACATCGG
>VMDJ01000020.1 GCA_008080925.1 Gammaproteobacteria bacterium | reverse complement strand
GGCCAGCCATACCAGATCGACTCGAATGATCGACTCCAGCACGAACCACTTAGCAAAGAAGCCAACAGTTGGGGGAACACCTGCCATTGAGAATAAGATCAACGCCATCATTGCCGCTAACCAACCACTGCGCTCATTCAAACCTTTAAGGTCATCGAGGTTTTCAGCATCAAAGCCACGTCGACTGATCATTGCCAATACACCAAAGCCCCCCGCTGCGGTAAGCGCGTAAACAACGGTATAGAACAATGCAGCGCCATAACCATCATCGGTACCAGCGATGAAACCCAAAAAGATAAAACCAACATGCGAGATGGTTGAATACGCCAACATCCGCTTGATGTTGTGCTGAGCAATGGCTACCAGGTTACCAATACCCAGAGAGATAACCGCCAGAATCATCAGCATTTCTTGCCACTGGGTGAACAAAGGCGCCAAGCCATCAACGAGCAAGCGCAGTGTCAGCGCAAATGCCGCAATCTTTGGCGCACTACCTAACAGCATTGTGACGGCCGTAGGAGCGCCGTGATACACATCAGGCACCCACATATGGAATGGCACAGCACCAAACTTAAAGCCAACACCCATAATGATGAAGACTAAGCCGAACACCAGAATGTCTTCTTGGATATTGCCCTTCACGATCGCGGCACTGACCTCGGCAAACGAGAGTGAGCCTGTCGCACCATAGAACAGCGAAATACCATACAGCAGCAAGCCAGATGCCAGAGCACCCAGCACAAAATACTTCATCGCCGCTTCCGCGCCACCCATCGAATCACGGTTGAATGCCACCAATGCGTACATCGACAACGCTAAAAGCTCTAAACCAAGGTAGATGGTGATGAAGTTATAGGCTGATGACATGATCATCATGCCGAGCACCGAAAACAACGCTAACGTGTAGTACTCACCGCGATAGATACCTTGCTGCACCAGATAATCTTTAGCGTAGACCATCGCAAAGCCAGTCACCGTCAAGATACCTATTTTCATCACATCGGCGACGGCATCGCGGACAAAGCTACCTTCAAAGCTCACAACCGGATCGCCGGCAGTCGCAATGATGGTCGCGCCCGTCACCACTAAGGCAGCCAAGCTTAGCGCATAGGTGACTAAGCGAGTGCGTTCGGTCAGGAATAGGTCCACAATCAACACAACACAAGCGGCCACGAGCATAACAATCTCTGGCATCACTGGGATAAAGGTGCTCATTTCAAATTGCATAATGTTTCACCACAAGCCTTTAGAGCTTGCTTACTCCAATGTGTTGAACCAAGTTATGGATAGACACATCCATCACATCGATCAGCGGCGCAGGCCATAGGCCTAAAATCAGTACCGCAAGCGCCAGTACTGTAAGCACGAAGGCTTCACGCGCATTGATATCTTTCAATTGCGCGACGGCATCAGAAGCAATCTCACCAAAGATCACTCGCTTCACCATCCACAAGGTGTAAGCCGCACCGACAATCAACGTTGTTGCTGCCAGGAAGGCATACCAGAAGTCTGCACGGAAAGCGGCCAAGATGACCATGAACTCACCCACGAAACCCGAGGTGCCTGGCAGACCCGCATTGGCCATCGAAAAGAAAACCATAAAGGCCGCAAACCATGGCATGGTATTAACCACACCGCCATATGAAGAGATTTCACGACTGTGTAAGCGGTCATAAAGCACACCGATGCTCAAGAACATCGCGGCACTGATGAAACCGTGAGAGACCATCTGCACCATGCCGCCCTGCACACCTAACTCGGCACCTGAGGTCGCGGCAGGATTTGCCATGATCATAAAGACGATAAAGAAGCCTAGGGTGACAAAACCCATGTGCGCGATCGATGAGTAAGCTACGAGCTTCTTCATGTCGCTTTGCACAAGTGCCACAAAGCCAATGTAAACAACTGCAACCAGTGACATACCAATCACTAGCCAATCAAGTGTATGACTCGCATCCGGTGCGATAGGCATACTGAACCTTAAGAAACCATAACCACCGATCTTCAACATAATCGCTGCCAGAATGACAGAACCACCCGTTGGCGCTTCAACGTGAGCATCAGGCAACCAGGTGTGCACTGGCCACATAGGCACTTTCACCGCGAAGGCCAATAAGAACGCCAAGAAGATCAGCACCTGCTCGGTATGATTCAGTTTGAGATCGTGGAAGGCCAATACATCCATTGAGCCAGACTGGAAGTACATATAGATCAAGGCGATCAACATGAACACTGAGCCCAAGAAGGTATAAAGGAAGAACTTGATTGTCGCGTATACACGACGTGGACCACCCCAAATACCAATCACGATAAACATCGGGATCAACATAGCTTCCCAGAAAACGTAGAAGAGCACCGCATCTAACGCGGCAAACACGCCCACCATGACACCTTCCATCATCAAGAAAGCGGCCATATATTGAGAGGGTTTGAATTGGATAACTTCCCAACCGGCAATCACAACCAATATGGTGATAAAGGTTGTCAGAATGATCAGAGGCATCGAAATACCGTCGACACCGAGATAGTAATTCACCCCGAATTGCGGCACCCAAGCAGCTTTTTCGACAAATTGCATAGCAGCTGTTGAGCTATCAAACTGGGTATACAGCGGAATACTGACCGCAAAGGTCAAAACCGATACTAATAGTGCTAACCAACGTGAAACGTTCGGAGACTTATCACCACTGATAAGAACTAGCGCACCACCAATAATGGGGAGCCAGACAACCGTGCTTAATAATGGCCAATCGATCATGCGTATTTACCTAATTCTTATTCTTATCTCACCACGAACCATGTGAGCAGACCGAGCAGGCCTAAAATCACAGCGAACGCATAGTGATAGAGGTAACCGGTTTGAATAAACCGCACTACCGAAGCTAACCAACCGACTGTGTGTGCAGAACCATTGACAGCAATGCCATCAATGATGACTTTGTCACCCACATTCCAGAAAAACTTACCTAACAATCGACTTCCGCCAGCAAACACTGCTTGGTTGAAGTGATCAAAGCCGTACTTTTGATCTAACGCGAAGTGCGCCCAATCCAAACGGGTTCGTAACTCTGAAGCGATACCTGGCTTACGTGTGTACACGTACCAAGCCGCAAACAAACCGCCAAGTGCTAAGTAGAGTGGTACGCCATGCACTGCGTGCATCACAAAACCCCATGCGCTCGTAAATTCAATCTGGCCGAGCGTATTGTGCTCAGGCGCAACGGTAAGAATGCCGTTGAAGTAATCGCCAAACACCATATCACCGACAGTGAAGTAACCGATAAAGACCGACGGGATCGCCAACAAGATCAGCGGCAAGGTAACCACCCATGGCGATTCATGTAGATGATCTTTTGCATGCTCATCGCGTGGACCCTTGCCATGGAAGACCAAGAAATACATACGGAAGCTATATAAGGCGGTCAGGAACACACCTGCAACCAACAAGACGTAAGCGTAACCTGCCCCATCAATAGTCGAGTAATGCACCGCCTCGATAATCGCATCTTTTGAGAAGAAACCAGAGAAGCCAGGGAAGCCAATCAAGGCCAGTGAACCTAACAACGCTGTCCAGTGTGTGATTGGCATGTATTTACGAATGCCGCCCATATTGCGAATATCTTGATCGTGGTGCATACCCATGATCACAGAGCCTGCTGCCAAGAACAGCAAAGCCTTAAAGAATGCGTGCGTCATTAGGTGGAACAAACCTGCTGCATAAGCTGACACACCTAAAGCTGCCACCATATAACCGAGCTGAGACAAGGTTGAGTAAGCCACAACACGCTTGATGTCATTTTGGATAATACCAATCAGTCCCATAAAGAAGGCAGTCGTAGCACCAATCACCAACACAAAGGTCAATGCGGTTTCTGACATCTCATAAAGCGGTGACATACGTGCCACCATAAAGATACCTGCAGTAACCATGGTTGCCGCGTGAATCAATGCAGAGATTGGTGTTGGACCTTCCATTGAGTCCGGTAGCCACACATGCAATGGCACCTGAGCTGACTTACCCATAGCGCCGATAAACAACAAGATACAAACAACGGTCATCAGTGACCATTGCTCATCACCCCAGATATTGATGGTGGTGTCAGCAAACGCAGGAGCTGCAGCAAACGCTTCGGCGTAATCGAGTGTATTGAAATACATCGCAACCGCAGCAATACCCAGAACAAAACCAAAGTCACCTACACGGTTCACCAAGAAGGCCTTCATGTTCGCAAAGACTGCTGTGTCTTTCTTAAAGTAGAAACCGATGAGCAAGTAAGAGACCAAGCCTACCGCTTCCCAACCAAAGAACAGCTGCAAGAAGTTATTCGACATAACCAGCATGAGCATTGAGAAGGTAAACAACGCGATATAGCTAAAGAAACGCTGATAGCCATCTTCATCATGCATATAGCCGATGGTGTAGATGTGCACCATGAGAGAGACAAAGGTCACAACCGCCATCATCATCGCGGTCAAACGATCGATTAGAAAGCCAACCTCAAAGCGCAAGCCATCACTGACCATCCAGGTATAAACCGACTGGTTATAGACCTCAGCTCCTGCAAACGCATGCAGATACAAAATATACATCGAGAGGACGCAGCTTGTGCCGACACCCAAGATAGTCGCCCAGTGCGCACCCGCCTTGCCAATTTGGTTACGTAGCAAACCGGCAATAGCGGCGCCAACCAAAGGCGCCAACACGATTGTGAGTAAGATCGATTCCATCATTACCCCTTCAGATCCTTAAGCTCGTCAACATTGATCGTACGGCGAGTTCGGAAGACCACCACCAGGATAGCCAAGCCAATAGCTGCTTCTGCTGCAGCCACCGTCAATATAAAGAAGACGAATATCTGACCTTGTAGGTCATTCAAATAATGCGAGAACGCAACAAAGTTCAAGTTAACCGCCAAGAGCATCAGTTCGATACACATCAACAGCAATAGGACGTTCTTACGGTTTAAGAAGATGCCGGCAATACTGATTGAGAAAAGTAACGCTGAAACGATGAGGTATTCAGATAAAGAAATCATTAATCAGTCCTCCCCATCCATCTTGACCATCTTCAGACGATCAGTACTTTTAACCGAAATTTGCTTGCTCGGATCCTGATATTTAGTTTCAGGTCGTTTACGCAGCGTCAGACTGATTGCGGCAATGATACCCACAAGCAAGATAACCGCAGCAATCTCGAAGGCATACAAGTGATCGGTAAACAGTGCAAAACCTAGTTCAGCGGTATTGTTGTAATCCGCACCATGCCTTACAGGAGCAGCCACTTTATCCAAGCCAAAGTGGCTCGATCCCACCACGAGCAAAATCTCAGCCATCATCACTGCTGCAACCAACACGGCTACGGGCAGATTCCGTACAAAGCCAGCTCGTAACTCAGTGATATTGATGTCGAGCATCATCACAACGAAGAGGAATAACACCATCACGGCACCGACATAGACGAGAACTAAGACGATGGACAAAAACTCAGCTTCCAACATCATCCAAAGAATGGCCGCATTGAAGAAAGCCACCACCAACCACAGCACCGAATGCACTGGGTTTTTACGCGTCACGATCAAAACTGCTGCACCGAGCAGGATGGCAGAGAAAATATAAAAAAGAATCTTTTCAACTGACATGATCAACGCACCATCGCTTGAGCAGCGCGATCAGCGGCAAGCTCTTTCTCATACTTGTCACCCATCGCCAGTAACTTTTCTTTGGTCATGATGTGCTCACCACGATTTTCGAAGTGATATTCGTAAAGACGTGTTTCAACGATCGAGTCCACTGGACATGACTCTTCACAGAAACCACAGAAGATGCATTTAAATAAATCGATGTCATATCGCGTTGTACGGCGCGAACCATCATCGCGAGGCTCAGCCTCAATGGTAATTGCTAGCGCAGGACAAACCGCCTCACATAATTTACAAGCGATACATCGCTCTTCACCATTTTCATATCGACGCAATGCATGTAAGCCACGGAAACGTGGAGAAACCGGCGCTTTTTCTTCTGGGTATTGCAAGGTCACTGAGCCTTTAAGCATGTAACTACCTGTTAGACGCAAACCTTTAAGCAGCTCCCAGAGGAACAGACTACGGATGTAATTAATAACTGTTTTCATCGTATTGCTCGCTCCGCCTTAATCAAACCACCAAGGCATGTCGTACACACGCATGAACGCAACCACCACAATCCAAACAATCGTGATTGGAATAAAGACCTTCCAACCCAAACGCATGATTTGGTCGTAGCGATAACGTGGGAATGTTGCACGGAACCACAAGAATAAGAACATGAAGAACGCTGTCTTCGCGAATAACCAAATAATGCCTGGCACCCACTCAAACCAAGACTCCATAAAGGTACCCTGGAAAGGTGACAACCAACCACCTAGGAACATCAGCGCTGTGAAAGCTGATATCAAAATCATGTTGGCGTATTCAGCCAAGAAGAAGGCTGCAAACGCCATACCTGAATATTCGATATGGAAGCCGGCGACAATTTCCGACTCACC
>VMDJ01000107.1 GCA_008080925.1 Gammaproteobacteria bacterium | reverse complement strand
TAGCTCAGTTGGTTAGAGCAGGGGACTCATAATCCCTTGGTCCCAGGTTCAAGTCCTGGTGGGCCCACCACTCTCCCCTATCTATATAGACATAAAAACCCCATTATTTTCTTGATGGTGGTTTTTGTGTTTTCATCTATCTTTCGCTTAGGAGGAGAAAAATTATGTCTACATATTCTTGTAATGTTTGCGGCATGGCAGTCAACGCGACCTGTGCCAAGTGTAATGTTGAGCTGGTAAATGACACCCTTACCCTTGATGATGGCTCAGAAGTTCAGATTTCGAAGTGCCCACAATGTGATGGCAAAATCAAAAGCCCACAATGTTGTGGCGCAGATATGGCCGCTGGGTAAATTTAGCGCAAAAAAATGCCCCACCTAGGTGGGGCCAGTCTTTTAGGAGGTTGCACTGATGAGACCATCACTTCAACCACCATCCTATAAGTTAAGGTAGACCATATCCGGATAAAAGCAAGGGCTTTTAGGATTTCATGGCATCAGGCCAGACAATCACTGAATGGACGCCCTGACCGCGATATAACGGCACGCCCTCTTTTGCCTCAGGATCAAAGGGATCATGCTCGCTTGCCAGAGCCATGCTGACAAAATGATTGGCAGTGAATTCATCCTTCCACGAGGTATCTTGATCAAAATCTGCTGGCCTCATTGGCGGCTCTCGACGGTTTCGCTCAACGGCAAACACGACTCTCTCATTACTTTCGTTACGTGAGATCACCATCCAATTGACCCAGCGCATGCGAAAAGTCACCTTGTAACCCATCTCTTCTAGCTTCGACTGAAGAATATTGCCACCAACATCAGTAAGTTCGAGATCAGATAATTCGACTGGCTGATCATTACTGATGGCATCTGGATCCATTGGAATGCGCATATCTGAGCAATCGGTTAGACCCCAACCTTTATCCAATACCTCTACTCGGTCTTTGAGCACACGTAGACGGATAAAACAGGCCTTACCGCCCGTTTGCTCAGCCAAACCTTCAACTGACTCAGGATTGGTCACCTCATCCTGAAACATCTCGCCCTGTTCGTTCAAATAGCCGACGTGATAAAGCTGTGAACCATACAAAAACGTCAGGTGCGCAAAGAGATCACCATCGTTGTAGTAGTTAATCCAATTTAATTCGTATTTACCGGCTTGCTTTTTCAAATGCTCCCATACGTAGACGGTCATCATCTCAAAAGGGGCATTAATGCCGCCCTGCTGCGTTCCTGCCATGCCAATCCTCAGCGTATTAATTCTTAGGGCCAGAATTAGACCATGTTAGAAGACGTCGTGAAACGTCCTATTAAGCATGCTTTTCAGTGCAAATAAGTGCTTTTATAAAACTAACCGCCAGTGGTATTCATAAAGCGCACTACCTGTGCGCCATCAGCCAAGCGGGTGTGATCAAAGTCATGCCCCTTAGGCTTGCGCTCCATTGCCTTGAGAATAATGTCACGTAACTCTTGGTCGCTTGCGCCTTCTCGTAGCGGCGCACGTAGATCAACCGAATCATCTTGACCCAAGCAAAGATAAAGCACACCAGTACAAGTCAATCGAACACGGTTACATGACTCACAAAAGTTATGACTGTAGGGCGCAATGAACCCAATACGTTGACCGGTTTGCGCAATATTGTGATATCGAGATGGACCACCGGTTTGATAATTACTTGGCGTTAGCGTCCAACGCTTCTCGATATCTGCTTTTGCTTCTTCCAAAGACCAAAAATGATCATCACGAAGCTGACCGATATCACCCATTGGCATAGATTCAATCACACTTAAGTCAAAACCACGCTCACCACACCATGCAAGCAACTGATCCATCTCAGAATCGTTAATGCCTTTTAGTGCAACCGCATTGATCTTGACCTTTAGACCAGCATCAACAGCTGCATCTATCCCGCGCATCACATCATCGTATTTACCCAGACGCGTCAGCTCTTCGAACTTCGTTTTATCCAAGGTATCGAGAGAGACATTCACACGTTTAACGCCAAGGTCCTTTAAGGGCTTTGAGAATTTATCGAGCAATGCGCCATTCGTAGTCAAGGTAAGTTCGTCAAGACCCGAACCTAACTGCGCACCCAAATGCTCAAATAAGGAGAGAATATCTCGACGCACCAAAGGCTCGCCGCCAGTGATCCGCAGCTTCTGCACACCCAATCCAATAAACACCGAGCAGATACGCTGAAGCTCTTCGAGGGTCAGCAAGTCCTTGCGCGGCAAGAAGGTCATATCTTCTGCCATGCAGTAATTGCAACGATAGTTACAGCGGTCGGTGACGGAAACGCGCAGATAGGTAACTGCACGACCAAACGGATCGATCATAGGTGCTCTCAAATTACGAGCCGTCAGTATAGGCGAAAAATCGCCTGAATCACTGCACAGAGGGTGGGATTTCCCCGAGCGCCAGTAAGTGACTGACGTAAGTGTAAGGCTCCGCCTGAGTCATTGGGCGAGCGCGTTGCGCTGCCTCAATCGCCATCTCGCGTATCTGTGGGTCTGCTGAACGTAGGCTCACGCGAATCAAGGTCGCTGACGCTGAGATCAACGAGGCATCTGCATGTGCCGGTGTCGCACCGAGCCCCGGAAGCAATTGCTGATCCGTTTTACGCCAACCCGACGCACCGTAAAAACGCTGCCACGCCTGCTGTATGAGTTGATCACGCCATTCAATCAATACCGGATCTGAGGATATATACGAAAGGTAATCCAAACCTTGGATCAAATACGCATAGTCATCCAATCCGGTTTGACCCACCGCCTGCCCTGCTTCCTCCGAACGCCAGAGGCGCCCGTTTTGCCACAAGCGATCACGTAAGCCATAAGCCAATTCACTCGCCTGTGCTGCATAGTCTGATTCTGGAAATTGCTGTGCCGCTAAGGCCAAACTACCCAGCATCAAGCCATTCCAAGCTGCGAGGACTTTTTCATCACGTGGTGGCATGCGTATTGCGCGGCGTTGCAGCAAGGTGTTTTTTATCTGAGCGAGGCGTTCGAACATTTGTACCTCAGTCACTCCGCTTTTCTCTGCTAATGCGGCAACACTTTCACCTTGCATTGGTAAGAAGCCAGCTGGTAAGGCTGCAAAACCCTGCATCGACCAATAGGCTTTCGCTAGTTCCGCATCCTCCCTACCTAGCTGCGCGAGCAACTCTTCATCTGTCCAGAGATAGCTTCCACCCTCGATATCATTCTCATCAATCGCAGAGAGGCTCGAGATGTATTGCCCTTTCTGCTCACGCATATCCGAGGTCGCAAAATCTAAGGCCAAACGCGCCATGCCCAGGTAGTCTTCTCGACCGTAGATCTGACCTGCCATGAGATAGACCCGTGCTAGCTGCGCTTGGTTATAAAGCATCTTTTCAAAGTGCGGCACTTCCCATGAAGGATCAACGGTGTAACGAAAGAAACCTTCTTTAAGATGATCACGCATACCGAACTTCGCCATGTTATCTAAGGTGAGTTCAACCCATTGATCAAGACCAGGCACTTCAATCGGTAAACTCGCACGCAGAGTCAGCACAGCGAGCAATTGCGCTTCTAAAGGAAACTTACTTTCATGACCTATGCCACCTGCTAGGGGATCAGCCACCATCATGATCTGCTGCAGATAACGCTGAGCGATCTGCGGGAAGTTCATAACAGGCTCAGCAGTATTTTGTGCATTAGCACTTAGCGCCAGGGTCGCACGCCTCGCCAACTCACGGGTTTTATCACGCTCGCTATCCCAGGTAAGTTGGAGCTTCTGTAGTACTTGCTGAAATTGATCCGGCTGCATATAAGTCGCGCCGATGAGCGGATACCCTTCAGGTGTCAGGAATACTGTCAGTGGCCATCCCGCTTGGCCATTGGTACGCTCGGTATAATCCATCAAGTAATCATCTAACGCACTGTGCAATTCACGATCAAGCTTTACCGGTATGTAATGCTTGTTCATTAAGGCAGCGATTTCTTTATCCTTAAAGCTCTCCTTTTGCATCACATGACACCAGTGGCAAGCAAAATAGCCACTCGAGATAAGAATCAGTTTATCGTCAGCTTGAGCCTTTTCCAGCACCTTCGCATCCCAGTCCTGCCAGGCCACTGGATCACTGCCATGCAACGCTAGATACGGTGATGGGTGGTTTTCCAGCTGATTAGTTAAGCCAAACGCCGCTGGAGATAAGAACAGAAAAAGGAATAATCTTGCCAACATCAGTTTTCACTCTTGTGAGGAATAACAAGAGCTTAGACCGAGTTAGTGGGAAAATTTCATTAGATTAATTGGGTATGAAAAACTAGGCCGAATCAGGTGTCGAACTGGTCGAGAATGTTACGCGCAACCTTCTTCTGAGTTTCATTACCCTCTGCGAGCACTTCATAGAGTAATTTACGGGCTTCACGTAAACGACCCTCTTCACGCAGGGTCATGATCCACTCGAGTTTATTGTCGACAGCATCCGGAACGAAATCAGTTGGTACTTCGTAGGGCTTTTCTTCGCCATCTACAGTTTCAAGCTCAGCTGAGTCAGCCTCGTCCTTTTTGCCATTCTCTTCGGGTTCGTCATCCTCATCTTCTTCCATGGCATCGAGTTCAGCTTCCATCTCTTCATCAGTGAGAGGACGGTACTCATCGTCATCATCCTCATATTCGCCTTCGTAGACTTGCTGCTTAGCTTCACTCGTTCCTGACGCAGCTGCGGCACCGGTCGTCGTTAATGCACCACCGATACTTTTTTCTTCCTCTGAGCTCTTTGGCTTTCTCTTCAAAAGACGTGAGAAAAAGATACCCACCTCAAACAGCAACCAAATTGGTACCGCTAACAAAGTTTGTGAGATGACATCTGGCGGCGTGAGAAGCATGCCGATAACAAAGGCTCCCACTACAACAAATGGGCGCTTCTGCGCCAACTTATCGGGTGTTGTCATACCCGCCAATACAAGCAAGATCGTGGCAATCGGCACTTCAAATGAGATACCAAAAGCAAAGAAGAGCGTTAAGACAAAATCTAAATACGCCGTGATGTCCGTTGCAACCGCAACGCCTTCTGGTGCCACGCTCGTGAGGAACGCAAAGACAAGAGGGAACACCACAAAATACGCAAAGGCTGCGCCGGCATAAAACAAAATAACGCTTGAAGCCAACAAGGGAACTGCCAAACGTTTTTCATGCTGATACAAACCTGGCGCAATGAATGACCATAGCTGATGCAACAGATAAGGCATTGCAACAAAGACCGCCGTAACCAGCGCTAATTTAAAAGGGGTCAAGAATGGCGATGCCACCTGCGTTGCAATCATCGATGTGCCTTCAGGCATAACATCCATCAAAGGGGCTGCAACAAAAATGTAGATATCATTTCCAAAGGGGAAGAACGCAACCAATAGCACTAAAATCGCGATCACCATACGGGTAACGCGAGTACGCAACTCAAGCAGATGCGAAATCAGTGGTTGTTCTTCTAGATTGCTCATGGATTACGGCGAATTGCCGCCAGCAGAGGCTTTGTCTTCCGGTGTCGCCGGCTTTGTCTCGTCCGCCTCTTCTATCGTCATGTCTTTTTTGACATCCGCAAAATCTTTCTTCGTATCGTCGATGATTTCTTGGAAAGAACTGGTCGATGAAGCATCTTCAAACGCTTGCTTCTGCGCTGCGAGCGTTTTCTTTAACTCATCAGCTTCAATTTCTTTTTCGATATCTTTTTTAACATTGCTGACCATGCGACGCGCACGCCCCACCCACATACCTGCAGTACGGGCTAAACCGGGTAAACGCTCGGGTCCAATCACAATCAGCGCAATAATGCCGATTAGGATGATTTCGAAAAAACCAACCTCAGTCATGTCAAAGACTCAGAAAAATTACTTATTATTGTCTTTGTTTTCTTCGCGAACAGCTTCGCCATCGATGACTTTCTCATCCGCTTTTTCAAGCTTCTCAGATTCATCTTTCTTTTCGTCTTTCATCGCGCTCTTGAAGCCCTTGAATGCACCACCAAGATCGCTACCAATGTTACGCAGACGCTTAGTACCAAATAGGACCAAAACGATGGCCAAGATAATTAGCAGCTGCCAAATACTGATTCCACCAAAACCCATTTTATTTTCCTCACTTCTTTGGTTCGCTGCTGTGCCGCAGCGTTAGTTGTCGAATCATACCGACATTTAGTCTTTTCGGGAGGCTTTCTCGTCGTGACCAGATAATCCAAAACGACGATCCAGTTCTTCTAGGACATCCTGTGGTGAGAGTCCCTGCTGCGCTAACAAGACCATACTGTGAAACCACAGGTCAGCGGTTTCGTATACGATTTTATCTTTAGCGCCATCTTTTGCCGCCATCACAGTTTCGGTCGCCTCTTCACCAATCTTTTTTAAGATTGCATCAAGACCTTTGGCATACAAAGACGCTACATACGAACTGTCAGCCTCAGCTGATTTACGCTCCTCGAGCACTGCAGCTAATCGGTTGAGCACATCACTCATAATCTCCCCTCGATACCTTGATCCGCCATGAAGCGCTTGGCTTCACCCACGGTGTATTC
>VMDJ01000119.1 GCA_008080925.1 Gammaproteobacteria bacterium | reverse complement strand
CCGCACGACACAATCACGATGAAGAGGATGAATTGCTCTCGTGCGTGTATTACATCACCGCACCACAACATAGCGGCGATCTACTGCTTTTCAATCATGATGAAACCTTAAGGGTTACGCCAGAGGCAGGAAAGCTTGTGCTCTTCTCACCCAAGCTTGCGCATGCGGTTGAGGAGAATCGCTCTGATCAACAACGACTCTCCGTCGCATTTAATTTTGGTCTAGCGGCTTCGTAGAGGTTTCTAAGCGTTCTGTTGCAGCGAGGGTGACGGATACATTATCAACCGTAACAAAGGCTCGCTCTTCAATATCACCGCGATACGCGCGGTACTCCGTCATCTTCTGGGTACCTGAATCAACAACTCGAACAAACACCATCTCAGATGACTTCTCCCAGTGGTCATACATCAACCAACCACCGGCAATAATCATCAGAGCCACGACACCAGTTGCTAACCAACCAATCGGGAAACCACTACCCTGATTGACGACTGGCGCAGGATTATTCACCACACGCTGGCGACTGCGTCTCGCAAACCAGAGAACACCAATAACAACCGCAAGGGTAAAGGCAATTTTTGTCAGCATGAATCAAACCTAACTTAACTAAACCCTAGTGTATCAGCCTGTTTCGCATGGATTGCAGCTTTTAGTTATGATGGCAAAAACAAAAATACCTAGGAGGCCTCATGAAACTGACAAAACTCATTTTGATGGCAGTAATCACTGCCTTAGCAACACCAACGTTTGCTGAAGAAGGTAGCGGTGGTAAGGAAGTCAATATCACGCGCTCGATGAAATCAGCCGAAACCAAACACAATGGCGTAACCGTCACGATTCAACGTAATCAAAATACCAACAACACCATTCACCCGAAATTCCAGCTGACCTCACGCCCTTGCCCACCATTCTGTATTCAGCCGATTCATTTAGCTGATGGCGTTCAAACAATCGATGAGCTCGACATGATTGATTACCTAAAACGTGTGGGTGAAGGTGATGATAGCGTGCTGGTTATTGACTCTCGCGGCGCTGATTGGCTTAAGCGCGGGACCATTCCAGGTAGCGTTAACATTCATTACAAAAAGCTCAGCATGAAAGCGAATAGCGAAGAATCGATTGCCGAAATTTTGGAAGATCAATTTGGCGCCCAGCGTACAGCTGAATTCTGGAATTTTAGTAATGCAAAAACCTTAGTGCTTTTCTGTAATGGTGTTTGGTGTGGACAAGCCCCTACGAACATCAAGTCATTACTGAGCATTGGTTACCCACCAAGTAAGTTAAAGTGGTACCGAGGTGGTATGCAGAACTGGGAGGTACTGGGATTAACCAGCATCAAGCCAAACTGATGAAAAAAGCGATGAGCCTTGTGCTCATCGTGCTTGCGCTTGTCGGATGTACGGCACCTGATAAGCCAAGCGTATCGCTTTACCTTGCAGTGCAACGTGGTGACCTCGAACAGGTCGAGCGTCACCTGCACTGGGGAACTGATCTCAATACTGCATTTCCCAACGGCAGCTATGCACTTCACGAAGCAGTTCGCTTAGGTCGTTTTGTTATTGCTAAAGCGATTCTTGATGCCTCATCAGATATCAATCTGCGAAATCAACAAGGCGACACTGCAATTGAGCTCGCTGTATTGAATGGTCGCATTCAAATAGCTGAACTCATGATCAAACGCGGTGCTCAAATTAACCCCGATCGCACACTCCTAAGATTGGCCCAACAAGATGGCTATGACCGTGATTCAGTCAAATTCTTGATTGAGCAAGGCGCCAAACTTGACACCCAAGATGCCGCTGGTGATACCTCTCTGATTATTGCGATTCGTCATAACAACCATCGACTTGCCCACCACTTAGTCAACCAAGGTGCTTCGGTGAACCAAACTAGTAAAACAGGCCTTTCTCCTCTAGCAGTCGCGAAACAACAAAAGAACCCAGAACTGGTGACTTTTCTAGTTAAAAACGGCGCTTCTGAATAAGCGTTAGCTGCCCTGCTGCGGTATCATTTGCTGCAGATAATTTGTTTTAGACACGGAGCAGTAAATGGCCAGCACCCCTGATGAATTGACGATCAACTGGAACGAAGGCGGTATCGATACCGTTAAAGAACTGGATAAAAAGATCCTCTCAAAAGGCGCTTGGACCACTATTCTGTTCCGTTACCAAGACTGGGTTCCGAGCAAAGAGGAATACAGCAAAGACAAGTACTCGATTCGCCGCTATCAGAAGCGAAATGGCGAATATCAGCAGAAGTCTAAGTTCAATATCTCTAGCCCAGATCAAGCTCAGCAACTGATCGAAGCGCTACAGGGCTGGATTAAAGACTAATCAACCCCGATCTGTGTCGGCCACTCGAGAAGCTGGTCGACCAACTGGCGTTGTTGTTCTGACAACGCCGGATCAATCACCATCTTAGATAAGGTCTTGCGGTAATCCTTAAGACTCGGGCCTGTCGCGCCGCCCTCTTGAATTCGCTGACGACGAAACTCATCCCATTGCGCCTTCTCATTGGCATTTAGAAGCTCAGGCCAATTACGTGCGCGATATCGCCATACCAACTCGCGCCAACGCGCATCCTCAAAAGGAAAGGTACTACTTGCTAGTTCTTCTGGGGGTGTAAGGTGAAGCTGCTTCGCTAATCGTTTGTCGCCTGCACCAATAAAGCCACCGTATAAATTGAAGTCAGGATCCGTATCGCCTGCGAAGTCGTCACTTGCATAAAGAGCTTCGAGTTTCTTTTGCCATACCGCTTTATTGTTCAGTAGCAATTCAATGTGCTTTTGTTCACGTGCGAGACCTAAATCCCATTGCTCACGTGCTTCATCAGTTAATGTATTGATTGGCACAACCACCGGCGCCTGATTCACTCGGATACCTTTTAACGCTATCCGCTCAACACCTTCTGGTAAATCTTCTGAACGAGTATAAAGCCGTGCTTTCAGCTCATCGACATCGCATTCCAATAAGGGTGTTGGATCCACACGCAGATCATAGGTAATAACTTGATTAGGATTCTTCGGATGACGAATCAGCGGCAGCACACTCGCAATACAGCCCAAACGCGCTGGAAAACGCATCGAGCTATGCACAACTGGCTTTGGATTCACGACATCTAAAAGGGTATTGATCGAGTGTTTATCGCGATGCGTGAAAACATAATCAAACAACTTAGGCTGCGCTTGTTTTAACAGCTTAGCTAAAGCGATTGTCGCTTTCACATCGACTAAAGCATCGTGAGCACCAGCGTGCTCTATTTTATTCGCTGCGGTGAGATCCTCTAAACGAAAACTGTTTGAACCATCGTCTTTGGTTGGCCAGTTAATACCCTCAGGCCGCAATGCACGCGTTAATCGCACAACATCAATCAAGTCCCAACGTGAGTTCCCATTGGCATACTCACGCTCATACGGATCATAAAAGTTTCGATACAAGCCGAAGCGCGTCACGGTATCGTCAAAGCGAAGCGTGTTGTAACCCAGCGCACAGGTACCTGGCGTGCTCAACTCTTCATGAATGAAACGGAAGAAGTCCGCTTCTGGCGCACCTTGCTCAAAGGCTAATTGCGGGCTGATTCCAGTAACCATGCAAGCCTCTGGATGCGGCAAGAAATCATCTGCCGGTTTGGCATAGATGACTAATGGCTTGCCTATAGGATTGAGATCGAGATCAGTGCGTAGACCCGCAAATTGTGAGGCGCGATCACGGCTCGGATCTGCGCCCCAAGTTTCATAGTCATGCCAGTAAAAGGTTTCAGTCATAGGCACAACTTACAACAAAAAAGCCGACCTGCGAGTACAGATCGGCTTTTTATTTGTCTCAGAGATGAGCGGTAAATTACTTCTTACCAACCTTCTCTTTGATACGTGCTGCCTTACCGGTCAAGCCGCGCAAGTAGTACAACTTCGCACGACGAACATCACCACGACGCTTAACTTCTACTGAGTCAACCGCTGGACTGTAAGTTTGGAATACACGCTCAACGCCTTCACCGTGAGAGATCTTACGAACAGTGAACGATGAGTTCAGACCACGGTTACGCTTTGCAATACAAATACCTTCGTATGCCTGCAAACGCTCACGGTCGCCTTCTTTAACTTTAACTTGAACGACAACAGTGTCGCCTGGACCAAAATTAGGCATTTCTTTGCCCATTTGTTCTGCTTCGAGTTCCTGGATGATGTTGCTCATCGCCCTTGCTCCTGCTTATTTAGCCATGGTGCCTCACGGCACGATTCAGTTCACTGCTCACCCTGATGGGCTTGCTTAAATTCGTCGAGCAATTCTTGCTCTTGTTTGTTGAGTTCTCGACCCTCTAATAAATCAGGTCGTCTCAACCAAGTCCGCCCTAACGCTTGTTGTAAACGCCAAAGCCGAATCTTTTCATGATCACCTGACAACAACACCGATGGCACATCTTGATCCAAGATGTTTTCTGGCCGCGTGTAATGCGGACAGTCCAGCAAGCCATCACTAAAGGAATCTTGCTCGGCTGATTCGGCATGACCTAGCGCACCAGGTAACAAACGAATCATGCTGTCGATCACCACCATCGCTGGTAGCTCTCCCCCGGATAACACAAAGTCTCCGAGTGACCATTCTTCATCAACAAAAGAGTGAATCACTCGTTCATCGATGCCTTCATAACGTCCGGCAATCAAGATGATGCCGCTCGTTTGTGTCGCCGCTAATGCCGTCGCTTGAACAAAGCGCTGACCCTGCGGTGACAGGTAAACTACTTTTGAAGTTGGGTTTTGAGCTTTCGCGGCTTGAATCGCGGCAAGCAAAGGTTCCACCTTCATCACCATCCCAGGGCCACCGCCATAGGGACGATCATCAACGGTTTGATGCACATCCTCGGTGTAATCTCGAGGGTTCCAAAGCACTAGCTCCGCTAGCCCTTTGTCGATTGCACGCCCGGTTACCCCTAAGCGAATCGCATCAAACATCTCTGGAAACAGCGTGATGACATCAAATCGCATCATCTCTTTCCTAAAACTCTGGATCCCAGTCCACCACCATTAAGCGGCTTTCGAGATCAACCGATTGGATCACCTGATCCATGACAAAAGGGATCAAGCGTTCGCGATCACCTTTTACCACCACCACATCGTTAGAACCTGTTTCAAACAGATGATCGACATGGCCGAGTTCTACACCCTCTTGGGTTTGGACTGCCAGACCAATCAGATCTGCCCAGTAGAACTCTGCGTCTTCAAGCTCTGGAAGCTGCTCTCGCTGGATGGCAATGATGGCACCCGCTAGCGCTTCGGCTTGGTCTCGGTCATTACAACCTTTGAGTTTGATGACAACAGCCTTACCTTGGCGTCGTCCCGAACTCAATTTCCATCGCGTCCATTCACCGTTCTGTTGTAACAACAGCGCACTGTATGTCGTGATGTTTTCTCGAGGCATGGTATCTGAATGAACTTTCACCCAGCCTTGTAAACCATGCGCTCCAGTAACGTAACCGAGGGTGACAAGATCGTTCTCGTCACCCTCGGTAATGTGCGTTTCTGTGCTCATTATCGACTCGCTACGCAATCAAGCCGACGAGCATGCCGCTTAAGATTAAGCAGACGCTCCCTTACGGGCCGCATCAACAACCTTAGCTGCGCGATCTGACAACTGAGCACCTACTGAAATCCAGTAGTCAACACGCTCGATGTCGATGCGTTGCTCTTCAGTGCCTTCTACTGCCAATGGATTGTAAAAACCCAAACGCTCGATGTAACGACCGCCACGTGCACGACGTGAGTCAGCTGCCACCAAGTGGTAGAAAGGACGCTTCTTCGCGCCACTGCGGGCTAAACGAATTGAAACCATGCTTCGTAAACCTAATGTTTGTTACTAATATCTAAACGGTCTTTCTGGTCTGAATTCTCAGACAGACGGCACCTCTAACAGGGGCCCCCGTGAAGGAAACGCGGTATTCTACGCAAATCGCGGCATTTGTGAAGCGAAAATTAATGCGATTTGTCTATCAAAGGGTCTGAAATGTCAGAAAAAAGTTCAAAATCCGGAGCACCTCAGCTGCACCAAGGCTTTGACAGCTCTGCGCCCTATCCTGTGAGCCGATTAGCACCGGCATTTAATCTGGTCGAACTCGCTGAACAGGTCGAAAAAGCCGATGAAATGCTAGCGGGTCAGGTGAATGTTCAATTGGAACAAATTGCGCAGCAAATCAAGTTCTTACAAGAACAGGCGCGTGGAATTTTAACTCAAGCGCAGGAAAACATGCAGCTGCATCGCGCGAAGTGCCAATTTAAGAAGATTCCGGGCAAGATCTATCATTTATACAAAACGCCAGAGGGTGCGAGCCAGTTCTCGATGCTCTCACCGGATGATTGGAAGGGAAATCCACCAAACGAATATCTAGGCGCTTATTGCATGGGCAGTGATATGCGTTGGGCACCTGCTGATCAAGCTCGTCAGAGCATCGATCCCGATGTGTTGCGCCTGCTGACTCTCGACTGATTATTTAAACGGGAAGCCGCCGCCCCCACCGAGACCGCCTAAGCCGCCAAGGCCTGGAATTTTACCGCCCAAGC
>VMDJ01000105.1 GCA_008080925.1 Gammaproteobacteria bacterium | reverse complement strand
CTTTACACACTAACTGATGGCTCGGTTGTGGCACGCGATGTGTTGGATGATGTGTGTTATCTCACCCGAAACGAGCAAGCGATTCTTTATAAAAACGATAAGGGTTGGCGCTTGTGTGTGGATCATGCCAATTATGCAGTTGAGTTCGTTCGTCAGCTCAGCGGGTATGATGCACATCCTTTAAGCGTAAATTCATTAGCCGAGGTTGAATCCCTCGATATTTGTCACTGAGTTAGTTGTAGATCGATGCTTGATACCCGCGACCGATTATTCCCCGGAACCTTTCCTACTATTCAGCGTAGTGTGTTGACGACCTTGCAGGTCAATTTGGGCTACTTATGCAATCAGCAGTGTCAGCATTGCCATGTGAATGCGGGGCCTAAGCGCACCGAGTTGATGACAGCTGAAACGATTGAGGTTGTGAAAGCTGCACTGAATCACCCTGGCATTCAAACGCTGGACCTTACTGGTGGTGCGCCAGAGATGAATCCGCATTTTCGTGAGCTTGTGAGTTATGCCCGTGGACTGGGCGTGACGGTGATAGATCGTTGCAACCTCACTATTTTAAGCGAGCCAGGTTATGAAGACTTGGCTGAATTCTTGGCAGAACAAAAAGTGCAGGTGGTGGCATCTTTGCCGTGTTACTTGCAAGAGAACGTCGATACACAACGCGGTAAGGGAGTCTTTGATGGCAGCATGATCGGATTGCAAAAACTGAATGCGCTTGGTTATGGCAAGCCAAACAGTGAGCTGACGTTGAGTTTGGTCTACAACCCAATAGGTGCGTATTTACCACCACCGCAAGCGGCACTTGAAAAAGACTACCGAGAAAAGCTCGCTGAGCATGCTATTGAGTTCACTCAATTGCTCACGATCGCCAATATGCCGATTCAACGCTTTGGCAGTATGTTGGCGTCTAAAGGGGAGTTTGAAAGCTATCTCGATACACTCAAGATGGCACATCAGGACGCAAATTTAGAGGCGGTCATGTGTCGTAACTTGATCAGTGTTGATTGGCAAGGTTATGTGTATGACTGCGATTTCAATCAAATGCTAGACCTTCCACTTGCGGCACAAACGAAACGCCATCTACGAGACATTCGTTTAGATCAGTTACACGATTCACCAATTGCAATCGCTGATCATTGTTACGGGTGTACAGCCGGTCAGGGCAGTAGTTGCGGCGGCGCTTTGAGTGATTGATGAAGCTATCAATCGTTATTCCCACTTTAAACGAAGCCTCACATATCGAATCCTTGCTCGCGCAGCTATCCGATGAGAATGTTGAGCTGATTGTGGTTGATGGCGGGAGTGATGACCAAACAGTTCAGCGTGCTAGCGTTCATGCCAAACTTGTTTACAGCTCGACGGGGCGTGCAGTTCAAATGAATGCAGGTGCTGCAGCAGCAAACGGTGATTGGCTTTGGTTTTTACATGCTGATACGCAGCTAAGCCAGCCACTTAACGCCTACGTCGATGAGATTACCCAAAGTTCATCAGTGTGGGGGCGCTTTACCGTTAGGTTAGATGATGCGCGATTTATATTTCGTGTGATTGAGCGCCTGATGAATGCACGCTCATGTTTTACCTCGGTGGCTACCGGTGACCAAGGCTTGTTTGTTGATCGTCGATTGTTTGCTGAGCTTGGCGGTTATCCTGAGTTGCCTTTGATGGAAGATGTTGCGCTTTCAAAACGCTTACGCAAGGTCATGCCAGTGAATTGCAGTGCCTTGTCTTTGATTACCTCTGCCCGACGTTGGCAGCAGCGTGGTGTGTTGAAAACAATCCTGTTGATGTGGTGGCTGCGCTTGGCGTATGTCGTAGGTGTTTCACCTGTTCGATTGCGTCAGTGGTATCGCTAGTGCGTTTCCCTGATTCGCGACTGCTTGTTTTTGCTAAAGCGCCGGTACTGGGTAGGGTGAAAACACGCTTAATCCCCTTGCTGGGTGAGCAGGGGGCTTTAGATTTTCACATTGCCTCGATACGCCTTGCCCTTGAGCAACGCGTAGCCATGCAGCTATCACCTGTAGTACTCGCTTTAAAAGGTCAGGCGCCAGTTTGGTTAACTGAGCTTTGTCAGCAACTGTCGATTGAGGTTGTTCATCAGCAAGGTGCCGACTTGGGTGAGCGTATGTTGCATGCGGCGACTGAGCAGCTAGGCCAAGCGCAAAGTGTGGTGTTAACCGGTACCGACTGTCTTACCCTCACGTTTGATCGTCTTACTCAGCTTTATCTAGCCTTACAAGATAATGATGCGGTGATTATTGGTGCTGAAGACGGCGGCTATGTTGCGCTCGGTTTAAAGCAACCGTCTGCTGCACTCTTTACGCAGTTTCCCTTTGGAAATGCTCAGGTTTATAAGAGGACGATGGATGCCATGCGTACACTTGATTGGCGTTATGTCGAGCTGGCTAAAACATGGGATGTGGATCGTCCCGAAGATATCCAAAGATGGATCAAAGGTGCATTTCCACAAGGTGAAAATAGCTGGTATGAAGCGCTAAAAGCTGTCAGCTAACTCTCTGTATCGCCACAGTTTTGAGAGGTACAATGTTTGCAAGAAGTTTTTTTGGATCGTGGTATGTCCAACACTGTTGAAGTTGTAAAAACGCTGCTGCAAGAGCGCCTTAATTTGGGTGATGCTGCATCAGCTTTAACCGCAGATAGTTTAATTATGGGTGTCATGCCTGAGTTTGACTCGATGGCGGTGGTGAATGTGATTGCCGGTCTTGAAGCGATTGTGGGTAAAACAATCGCCGATGATGAAATAACAACAGAGATGTTCGAAAGCGTTGGGTCTTTGGCTCATTTTATTGAGACCTATCAGGCTTAAAACGCTTAGGGGGAGTGGATGCGATTTTTGATGATCTTATGTGCCTTAGCGATGTCATCGCTAAGCATGGCAAACGAGCGCGAGATACCTAAAGCCGAGGATATTGTCACCAAGTATGCCGATCTTGGGGACCCGCAAGCGCAGTTTGTTCTTGCTCGAATGTACGCCGATGGTCGTGGTGTTCCACAAAGCGATGACTTGGCGATCATGTGGTACGAACGTTCTGCACGTGGTGGCTTTACTGAAGCACAGCATCGTATGGGTACTAATCATCTTAAAGGTCGTTTTGGTTTGATCGAAGATCCAGGCGAAGCTTTCTCTTGGTATATCTTGGCGGCTGAGAGTGAACATAAAGTCTCACAGTATTACGTGGGCAACTTGATGCTTAAAGGTGAGGGTGTCGATCAGAATGTTGTTGAGGGGCTTAACTGGTTAGAACGTGCCGCTGAAAATAATTGTAAGCGTGCCAAAGCACGTTTAGGTCAGGTTTATGAGCTAGGTATCGGCGGCATCCCTGTCGACAACGCGATTGCAGTTGAATGGTATCTACAAGCCGCTAAGCATGACATGTCCTTTGCGCAACGCGCTTTAGGTCGTCTTTACCGTAATGGTAAAGGTGTAGAGAAAAACACCACGGAAGCGGCAAAGTGGTATCGCTTGGCTGCAGAAAAGGGCAAGGTTGATGCTCAGTTAGCCTTGGCTGAAATGCTCGAGTCGGGCGAGGGTGGTTTAGCACCCAATCAAACAGAAGCATCTTACTGGCGTCAGCGTGCGAACAATCGTGGATTTGCACCAGGTAAGTTGCACTGATCTTAGATAAGGAGACAGAGAATGCGTAAGTTATGGATGGCCAGTATGGCGCTTATTGCAGCACCTGCTTTGGCATTTAATTTTGGTATGAGCGACCAAGGTACCTCATTCGGCCCAAATAACTGGGGCAATGGCAATAATGGGTGGAACAATGGTCCATCATTCGGTTGGGGTAATAACCGTAGCTGGGGTAATGGCCCGCAACCGAATTGGAATGGCTCTTCGCAGTCGATGCAGTGGGGAACGCAAACAGCGCCTACCGCACCTGCACCACAAGCCGCCGCTCCCGCCCAACAGCCACAGGCTGCGGCACCACGTGATAATCGCGGTATGAATATCGATCGTGATCAGACCATGAAGTTTGACCGTTCGACTTTCTCGTGGGGTAACGGTTGGAGTCCACGGACCGGAAGTGGTTGGGGTCCTACCTGGGGTAATGGTCCATCAATGAATATTATGCCGGGATGGAATAACAATAATTACCCTCCGCGCTATTACTATCCCCAGGCACCGCAGCAGCAAGCTCCGGTACCTGTTGCAAAATAAGAATTAAAGCCCGGTTTAACCGGGCTTTTTTCTAAACTAAGGATTACTTTTTACGTAGTTCTGTTACCTGATCAAAGCCAATCCCCCAGTTGTCGGTGTTCACTTCGTCTATTACAACGACGGTGGTTGCGGGATTCTTATTCAGCACATCGACCAGCAATTGGGTAGCGCCTTTGATAAGTGCATGTTTCTGCTCTTTGGTGACGCCTTCGTCGGTAATTTTGATATTTACGTATGGCATGATTTTGCTCCTTAGAATCAAAAACGGGGCCTGTTGGCCCCGCTGAGTTTGATGTCGAGTGACAATTATTTGTTTTCGCGATTCGCGATCAGGTCATCCACAACGCTTGGGTCTGCCAAGGTTGAGGTATCACCTAAACCATCGATCTCGTTGGCTGCGATCTTGCGCAGAATGCGACGCATGATCTTGCCTGAACGGGTCTTTGGTAAGCCAGGTGCCCATTGGATGATGTTGATCTTAGCGATCGGACCAATCTCTTTTCGTACTAAACCTACCAACTCGGCTTTAAGCTCGTCGCTTGGTTCTACGCCATTCATTAGCGTGACGTAAGCGTAGATACCTTGACCGGTGATTTCGTGTGGGTAGCCAACCACAGCCGCTTCTGCGACGTTTTCGTGGAGTACTAAGCCTGATTCGATTTCAGCGGTACCTAAACGGTGACCTGACACGTTCAGAACGTCATCCACACGGCCGGTAATCCAGTAGTGACCATCGGCGTCACGACGTGCGCCGTCACCGGTGAAGTAGTAACCCTTGTACATGGCGAAGTAGGTTTCGTAGAAACGCTTGTGATCGCCGTATACGGTACGCATCTGTGAAGGCCATGGGTGCTTAATCGCCAAGTTACCTTCTGCAGGATTGCCTTCAATCTCGTTACCTTGATCGTCAAGCAATACAGGCTGAACACCAAAGAATGGCTGCATGGCTGAGCCTGGCTTCAATGGGGTTGCACCTGGAAGCGGGGTTAGCATGTGTGCGCCGGTCTCGGTCTGCCACCAGGTATCTACGATAGGGCAACGCTCGTCGCCAACCACCTTGTGATACCACTCCCATGCTTCTGGGTTGATTGGCTCACCCACGGTGCCGAGCAAGCGTAAGCTCTTGCGGCTACTTGAGGTGACAGGATCATTACCTTGTGCCATCAATGCACGGATCGCTGTTGGTGCGGTATAGAACGAAGCAACATTGTGCTTATCACACGCTTGCCAGAAACGACCGGCATCGGGATAAGTTGGTACGCCTTCAAACATCATTGAGATAGCACCATTGGTTAATGGGCCATAAACGATGTAACTGTGACCAGTGACCCAACCGATATCTGCTGTACACCAGTAAACTTCGCCATCTTTATAGTCAAAAACGGTTTTGTGTGTCATCGCTGCTTGCAGCAAATAACCTGCGGTGGTGTGTAGTACGCCTTTTGGCTTACCGGTAGAACCTGAGGTGTAAAGGATGAACAATGGATCTTCTGCATCCATATGCTCTGGTTCGCAAACCGCATCTGCAGAAGCAATCGCCTCATGCATCCAAACGTCGCGACTATCATTCCAATCACAGCTGCCATCGCCACGCTTGGCGACAAAACAAGTGTGTACGTTAGGGCACTGCTCGATCGCTTTGTCAGCATTCGCTTTGAGTGGCAGTGCTTTACCAGTACGGACTGACACGTCAGCAGTAATGACCACTTGGCAGTCTGAGTCTTGAATACGGCTAGCCAGTGCATCAGGTGAGAAGGCACTGAATACGATTGAGTGAACGGCACCGATTCGGGTACACGCCAACATCGCAACCACAGCCTCTGGAATCATGGGCATGTAGATAGAGACGCGGTCGCCTTTCTTTACGCCGCGCGCTTTCAGTGCGTTAGCGAATTTGTTTACGTCTGCGTGTAGCTCGTTATAAGTAACGTTACGTGATTCGTTTGGATCATCGCCTTCCCACAAGATAGCGGTTTGGTCCCCACGGGTATCAAGGTGGCGGTCAAGGCAGTTGTATGACACGTTAAGTGTTGCGCCTTTGAACCAGTTCACATGGAGATCATCTTCCATGTAAGACCAGTCGAGAACTTTGTCCCACTTCTTAAAGAAGCTGAGATAGTTGTCAGCTTGCTCTCCCCAGAAGCCTTCCGGATCATCGACCGACTGCTTGTACATCGCTGCGTACTGTTCTGCTGATACGTTGGCTTGCGCCGCGAAGTCCGCAGGAACGGGATATGTCTTAACCTCTGACATCTCTGGCCTCCTTAGGGTGTAGATGACTGTATTTTTTGTAAATTTTTTTCAGGCTAGGCGCGTAAAAATAGCAAATTTAGCCGACTTATTGTGTTGAACCGAGCCACAATAAAGCAGGTTGGTCGCCTTCACCGATAGTCTTTTTCAATATTAC
>VMDJ01000073.1 GCA_008080925.1 Gammaproteobacteria bacterium | reverse complement strand
CTAAGCGCAATCCCAATGCCTTGCCATCGCAAGAGCAAGTGCTGACCAGCACCCTTGATGACCTCATCTTAGAGAAGCTTCAACTTGCGGAAGCCGCAAAGCTTGGCATTACCGCTTCCTCTGATCGTGTAGCTGAAGCGATGGCGCAGATCGCCAAGAACAACAAACTCACGCTTGATCAATTGCGTGACGCACTCGCCAAAGAAGGGACAAGCTTTGATGCCTTCCGTAACAAAATTAAAAATCAGCTCACACTGCAGCGTTTAATCGATAAAGAAGTCACTAACCGCATTCAAGTCTCTGACTCTGAAATTGACGGCTTGATCGCTGCACAAGATGCCAATGCCGCAAAACGTCGTGAAGTTCGCTTGTTCCACATCTTGGTGCGCACACCCGATGGCGCAACAGCAGACGAAGCGAAAGCTACCGCCGCTAAAGCGGATAAAGCGCGCAAACGCATTGATGCGGGTGAATCGTTTGAGCAAGTCGCTATTGGCACCTCAGATGCCTCTAACGCACTACAAGGTGGTGATGTAGGCTGGCTGGCCTTTGCCCAATTGCCGCGTGGCTACCAAGAGATCGTTGCCAAAATGAATGCGGGCGATGTGGTCGGTCCTTTTCGAAGCAGCAACGGTTTTAACATTCTCAAAGCGGCAGAGTTCCGCATCCCAGAGGCCTCGCAAGAGATCGTGACGCAAACGGAAGCGCGGCATATTCTCATCCGCACCGACGAGGTGACCTCAGATAGCGATGCCAAAATCAAACTCGAACAACTGCGTGAACGCGCCGAACAAGGTGAAGACTTCTCCAACCTCGCACGTTCACATTCATCGGATACCGGCTCTGCCATCAAAGGTGGTGAACTGGGTTGGGTAAGCCCAGAGCAAATGGTGCCCGAGTTTGAAGAGGTGATGAATCAAACGGCTAAAGGCGCCATCAGCGCACCGTTTAAATCGCGTTTTGGTTGGCACATCATCCAAGTCATCGATCGTCGTCAGCATGACAAGTCCGACGATGTTCGTCGCATTGCTGCCCGTAAAGCGGTGATTAAACGTAAAAGCGAAGAAGCCAAAGAAGAGTATCTGCGTCGTCTGCGTGACGAAGCCTTCATCGATCTGCGCTTGGACGATTTGCGATGAGCCAAGCGCTTGCGCTGACGCCCGGCGAGCCAGCGGGTATTGGCCCTGACCTGGTTGTTAGCTGCGCACAACAACCGCATAACCGTCCGCTTGTCGCGATTGCCGATCCAGAGTTACTTGCTCAACGCGCCGAACAACTCGGCCTTACCTTTCAAGCCATTCCCTACCAAGGTCAAACTACACCTGCAGCCGCCGGCTCGCTGTATGTGCATGAGATAACGCTACGCGATGACGTTAAGACCGGTGAGCTGAACCCAAACAACAGTGCTTATGTGCTCGACACCTTACGGCACGCGGCACAAGGCTGTGTCGATGGTACTTACGCCGGCATGATTACCGCCCCTGTGCACAAAGGCATCATTAACCAAGCTGGCATTGCGTTCAGCGGACACACCGAATTTCTCGCCGAGATCAGTGGTGGTCATCCGGTGATGATGCTCGCCTGCCCAGGCTTACGTGTTGCACTTGCGACAACCCATCTAGCGTTAAAAGATGTGCCTGCAGCGATCACCCCTGATGTGCTCACATTAGTTATCAGCGCACTCGATAAAGATCTGCGTGAACGCTTTGGCATTAACCAACCAAACATCTTGGTTTGTGGCCTTAACCCACATGCTGGCGAAGATGGCTATCTTGGTCGCGAAGAGATTGAGGTTATCGAGCCAACACTTGCAGAGCTTCGCACTCGCGGCATTCAACTCAGCAAGCCACTACCAGCCGACACCTTATTTACACCTCACAACCTTGTCGAAGCAGACGCCGTGTTGGCGATGTATCACGACCAAGGTCTGCCCGTTCTAAAACACATGGGCTTTGGCCATGCCGTGAATATCACCTTGGGCCTCCCTATCGTGCGCACCTCGGTCGATCACGGTACCGCCTTAGATCTTGCAGGCACTGGCAAAGCCGACATGGGCAGCTTGATGGCCGCCATTGAGCAAGCGGTGTTGATGACAAGTGACCACGCGTCTAACGACTAAACCCTGAACGCTATCGGCTTGCTTTTAGCGGTCAGTCCTTTTACTTTGCAGTTATTCACTTTAGGTAAGCAGTATGTCTGAAATTGATAACGCACAGATTGATATTAATGTTGTCACCGATTACATCGCGGAGCAGTCTGACCCTACCGTCGACCGCTATGTCTTTGCGTATACCATCACGATCAACAATAGTGGTGAGATACCTGCCAAATTACTCAATCGTCACTGGTTGATTACCGATGCCAACGGCAAGGTACAAGAAGTGCGCGGTGAAGGCGTGGTTGGTGAACAACCGCATCTTAATCCTGGCGAATTCTTTGAATACACCAGCGGCGCGGTGCTTGAAACACCGGTTGGCATCATGGAAGGTGAATACGAAATGGTCACCGATGAGGGCGACACCTTCTTAGCACCGATTGATCGCTTCTCTTTAGCTATCCCGCGAACGCTGCACTAATGACAACTTACGCGATCGGTGACATCCAAGGCTGTTACGACGAGCTGATCGCACTGCTAGACCAGATCAATTTCGCGCCCGAGCAGGATTACTTGTGGTTTGTTGGCGACTTGGTCAACCGGGGCCCAAAATCACTCGAGACACTACGTTACTTAAAATCACTCGGTGATCGCGTCACCTGCGTCTGGGGAAATCATGATCTGCACTTATTAGCCATCGCCTTTGGTAATGACAGCAAAGCGCATAAAGGCGAAACCCTCAACGCTATTCTCGAGGCCCCTGATCGAGATGAACTCATCGACTGGTTACGCCACCAAAAGCTCGCACATTACGATGCCGAGCTCGGCTATGGCATGGTGCATGCTGGCTTAAGCCCTGAATGGACGTTTGATCAAGCGCTTAGCTACGCCAAAGAGGTCGAAGCCATTATTCATGGCGATGGCGCGGTCGACTTCTTTGCCGACATGTATGGCAGCAAACCGAACCGCTGGGATCCTACCTTAAGCGGTATGGATCGACATCGTTACATCACTAACTGCTTTACCCGCTTACGCTACTGCAAAGCAGATGGCAGTTTTTCGATGAAAGAAAAACTCGCACCAGAACACATCGACGATAAAAAGATAATGCCTTGGTTCCAACATCCACAACGTCAGAGCACCGACACACGCATCATCTTTGGCCATTGGTCAACGCTGGGCTATCGCCATCAACATAACGTGTGGGCGATTGATAGCGGCTGCTTGTGGGGCGGCAAACTCACCGCGATCGCTTTAGAGAAAGACCAGCCAATACCGATTCACTTGGACTGTCAGGCAAGTGCCTCGATCAACTAAGTCTTAGCTGAGCTTCTTGCTCCGCGACATGTTTCGACCGTAGAAGATCTCCAACATCTCATGACGCAGCTTATTTGAAATCTCACGCTGCTCTTTTGGCGCAACATCATCGATATCCGTGCCAAACATATATGAGTTCAAATCAAAATCTTTGAGCATCATCTTGGTATGGAAAATATTTTCTTGATACACATTCACGTCGACCATCTGATAGCGCTCACGTGTATCACGCGCTAAGAAGTTTTGAATCGAATTAATCTTATGATCGATGTAATGCTTCTTACCGTTTACATCACGCGTGAAGCCGCGCACACGGTAGTCCATGATCACAATCTCAGAATCAAACTGGTGAATCAGATAGTTCAACGCCTTCAACGGCGAGATACGACCACAGGTTGAGACATCAATATCCACACGAAACGTTGAGATGCCATTATCCGGATGACTTTCAGGATACGTGTGAACCGTTAAGTGCGACTTATCTAAATGACCCACGATCGCATCAGGCAACGGACCCGGTGCTTCTGAGTTAGATAACTCTTCAGCCACAATCGGCTCTTCTGAAATCAGGATGGTGACTGACGCGCCACTCGGCTCATAGTCTTGGCGTGCAATATTCAAAATGTTCGCGCCAATGATGTCACTCACGTCACGCAGAATCTGAGTCAAACGATCGGCGTTGTACTCTTCATCGATATATTTGATGTACGCCTCTTCCTCTTCAGGCGAATTCGCATAGTTAATATCGTAGATATTAAAACTTAAGGTTTTGGTCAGATTGTTAAAGCCGTGAAGCATCATGCGTTTTTTCATCGACCAAAACTCCTGTTTAGAGGAAAAAGGATGGGCAAGTTAGCGTAAAAAGCCCGTCGGTAAAAGTAAAAAGTCGCTTATACGATCTCAAAACTGTGCGTGACCTCAGCCATCGCACCCAGCATGATTGATGCAGAACAATACTTTTCGGCACTCATCTTCACTGCACGCTCAACTGCCGCTTCTGGCAGCTCAGCGCCACCCACACGAAAGTGCGCATGAATCTTAGTAAACACCTTAGGCTCTTTCTCAGCGCGCTCCGCGGTGAGTTCGACTTCACATGAGCTCACTTCATGGCGACCACGTTTAAGAATGTGAATCACATCGATCTCGCTGCAACCACCCATACCGAGCAGCAGCATCTCCATCGGGCGAATACCCAAATTACGACCACCAAGATCCTCAGGGCCATCCATCACAACCGCATGACCTGAAGGCGACTCAGCCACCATCATCATGCCGTCAATCCATTTCACTGTCGCTTTCATCACGATTCTCTCTTAAGCAAACAAAGCCGCCAGCTTTTCACCCGGCTCATCCGCGCGCATAAACGCCTCACCCACCAAGAAGGCATTCACATTATGTTCACGCATCAAGGCCACATCTTCAGGGGCATGAATACCACTCTCAGTCACCACTAAACGGTCATCAGCAATCGAGGCCAACAAATCCAATGTGGTTTGCAGCGACACATCAAAGGTACGTAGGTTGCGGTTATTGATACCGATCATCGGATTAGGCACTTTCAGCGCACGCGCTAACTCTTCAGCATCATGCACTTCAATTAACACATCCATACCCAGCTTCATCGCCAAGCTATTTAAATCAGCTAGCTGACGATCGGTTAAACACGCCACGATCAACAAGATGCAATCCGCACTCATCGCGCGCGCTTCATACACTTGGTAAGGATCAACAATAAAATCTTTACGAATCACCGGTAGTGAACAGGCCGCGCGCGCTTGCTTTAAATACGCATCGCCACCTTGAAAGAAATCCACATCGGTGAGCACCGATAAACACGCCGCGCCATGATTCGCATAACTCTGTGCAATCTCAGCGGGCACAAAATGCTCACGCAACACACCTTTGGATGGCGAGGCTTTTTTAATCTCAGCAATGACGCCCGATTGTCCCGCTGCGATCTTATCTTTTAGCGATTGCACAAAGCCGCGTGGCGCATCGGCATCATCGAGTTGTGCTTTTAGCTGATCAATCGAGAGATTTGCAGAACGCTCATCGATCTCTTCGAGTTTGCGCGCAACAATCTTCTTTAAGATATCCGGCGTATCGCTCATGCATCCGCCTTAAAACTTTGCGATAAAGCCGCTAGCTTTTCTAAGCGCGCCAAACCGTCACCGCTATCGAGCACTTGCTGCGCCTTCTTCACGCCATCGGCTAAGCTACCCGCAAGACCAGACACATAAATCGCCGCACCTGCATTCAGCGCAACGATATCGCGCGCAGGGCCGGCTTCACCGCCTAACAAGCCACGAATCATCGCCACGCTTTGATCAGGGCCATCGGCTTTAATGTAATCAATTGCCACACGTTGCAAATCAAACGCTTCAGGCTCAATCGTATAACGCGTGATCTCACCGTCTTTAAGCTCTGCCACATCGGTCACATCACCAATACTGATCTCATCCAAACCATCACGCGAATGCACCACCATCACATGGTTAGCGCCAAGCTCTTTCAACACATTGGCGAGTGGCTCAAGCAGCTCATCGCTGAAAACACCCAGCACCAGATTTGGCACACCCGCAGGGTTGGTCAAAGGGCCCAACACATTAAACACCGTACGTGCTGCCATCTCTTTACGCGGACCAATCGCGTGCTTCATCGCACTGTGATGACCTGGCGCAAACATAAAGCCCACACCGACTTCGCGAACACATTGTTCCACTTGATCACTGCTCAACATCAAATTGATGCCAGCAGTTTCTAACGCATCCGCAGAACCTGACTTACTCGATACCGAACGGTTACCGTGCTTTGCCACATGTGCGCCAGCCGCGGCAGCCACAAACATACTCGCTGTGGATACGTTAAACGTACCCGAGGCATCACCCCCGGTACCGACGATATCAACCGCATGATCTAAGCCACTGATATTCACCCCACTGGCAAGCTCGCGCATCACCTTAGCGGCGGCAGCAATCTCCGTCACGGTTTCGCCTTTCATCCGCAGACCAATTAAAAAACCACCGATCTGTGCATCTGTTGCACCACCGGTCATGATGGTACGCATCACCTCGGTCATCTCAGACGAGTTCAAATCTTGGCGTTGTAATACTGCATTAATCGCTTGAGAGAGTTTCATAACAAGCGTCCTCCTGCTGTCTGTTTTTATCAGGCCTAACGCCCGTCGAGAAAATTCTTCAGCATGTCATGGCCAT
>VMDJ01000011.1 GCA_008080925.1 Gammaproteobacteria bacterium | reverse complement strand
TCGCATGATCGGGATAATTTGGCGAGTCAGTTCATGCCAGCCGAGCAGGTTAGTTCGAAGTTGTGTCTCAAGAGCATCCCAGCTGAGATCTTCAACTGCACCGGGTTGGCCGTAAGCCCCGTTGTTGAACAGTCCATAGAGCTTTCCACGGGTCAGTTTCAGTGTTTCCGCTACCCCGGCATCAATACTGCGACGATCGCTGACATCGATTTGAACCGCATCAAAGCCCGAATCTCGGAGTTGCTGCACGTCCTCAGGTTTTCGAGCGCTCGCAATAACGTGAAAGCCTTGCTGTTTCAGTATCTTCGCTGCACACAGCCCAATGCCGCTGGAACAACCGGTGATAAGTACAGCGCGAGGTGATGACATGGTGATTTTTCTCACAATTTTGCGGATTCTGATCGTATCGCCCCTTCATTCAAAAATCTCGCCTGTGCTAAAATCGCGCGGTTTTTCTACAGATGAACGGGTTTTTGCCATGCCATTTTACGAATATCGCTGCGAGGCGTGTGGTCACACCCTTGAGGTGATGCAAAAAATGAGCGCAGACCCGTTGCAGGAATGTCCTGAGTGTCATGCTTCTGCACTGAAGAAACTGATGTCAGTTACGGGTCTGGTTAAGTCCTCGTCACACGGTGGCGGTGGTCATAGTTGCGGCTCTGGCGGTTGTTCGTCCTGCCATTAACACAACAATTTTAAGCGGCCGGATGGCCTGTAATTAGGAAAGCTCCATGCGTACCCACTACTGTGGCGAAGTCACCGAAAAGTTCATTGGCGAAACTGTAGAGATCTGCGGTTGGGTTAATCGTCGTCGAGATCACGGCGGTGTCATTTTTATCGACCTGCGTGATCGCAGCGGTTTGGTTCAGGTGGTTTACGACCCTGATATCGAAGATGTGTTCAAAATGGCAGAGCAGGTGCGTAATGAGTTCGTTCTGAAGATCACCGGTCTTGTGCGTGCTCGTCCTGAAGGCACCACTAATGATCAGTTGTCATCAGGTCAGATTGAAATTTTGGGTAAGCAGCTTGAGATTCTGAATAAAGCTGACACACCGCCTTTCCAAATTGATGAGGACGAGGTCTCTGAAGATATTCGTCTGCGTTATCGCTATGTCGATTTGCGTCGTCCAATCATGCAAGAGCGCATGATGTTGCGTTCGAAGGTGTCACGTCTGTTGCGTAATTACCTTGACGATAACGGCTTCATGGACATGGAGACCCCAATGCTCACCAAGGCGACCCCAGAGGGCGCGCGTGACTATTTGGTGCCAAGTCGTGTTCACGCAGGTAAATTCTTTGCGTTGCCACAGTCGCCACAACTGTTTAAGCAGTTGTTGATGATGTCTGGCTTTGATCGTTACTACCAAATTGTTCGTTGTTTCCGTGACGAGGACTTGCGTGCTGACCGCCAGCCTGAATTTACACAGCTCGATTTAGAGATGTCATTCTTATCTGAAGATCAAATCATGGACCTGATGGAAAACATGATCCGCGGTGTGTTCAAAGATGCGCTGAATGTTGATCTGCCAAATCCATTCCCTCGCATGCCATATGACGAAGCGATGCGTCGTTTTGGTTCGGATCGTCCGGATATGCGTACCGATCTTGAATTGATCGACGTGGCTGATTTGATGGCGGGCGTTGAGTTCAAAGTCTTTGCAGGCCCGGCGAATGATCCAAATGGTCGTGTAGCCGCATTACGTTTACCTGAAGGTGGCAAGCTAAGTCGTAAGGACATCGATGAGTACACCAAGTTTGTGGGTGTCTATGGTGCGAAGGGCTTGGCGTACATTAAAGTCAATGCGATTGCAGATGGCGTTGAAGGTTTGCAGTCGCCAATCCTTAAGTTCCTGCCTGATGATGTGGCGATGTCGATTATGCAGCGCACCGGTGCGCAAGATGGTGACATCGTATTCTTTGGTGCTGATAAGACCTCAATTGTGAATGAAGCGCTTGGCGCTTTGCGCGTGAAGTTGGCAGAAGACTTAGGTCTTATGAATGCTGATTGGAAGCCATTGTGGGTTGTTGATTTCCCAATGTTCGAGTGGGATGAGGGTTCTAATCGTTGGCATGCATTGCACCACCCATTTACAGCGCCTAAGACGGATCAAATTGATCTGCTAGAGAACGATCCAGGTAAGTGTTTATCGCGTGCTTACGATATGGTGCTTAACGGTACAGAAGTTGGTGGCGGCTCAATTCGTATTCACCAAGACTCTGTGCAACAGAAAGTCTTTACTCTGTTAGGCATTGATGAGGCTGAGCAGAAAGAGAAGTTTGGCTTCCTGTTGGATGCGTTGAAGTTTGGTTGTCCTCCACACGGTGGTTTGGCCTTTGGTCTAGATCGCCTTGTGATGTTGATGGCAGGTGCTCAATCGATTCGTGATGTCATGGCCTTCCCGAAAACACAAAGCGCGAGCTGCTTGCTGACTCAAGCGCCATCTGAAGTGGAGCCTTCGCAGGTTCGCGAGTTGCACTTGAAGCTACGTTTGCCTCAGTCTGAAAAGGCCGAGGGTTAAAAAAAGAGGTGCGCCAGAATGATTGGATTTCTGGTGCACTGATAGAAACTCGGGGCGCTTAATTGGCACGTATCCTTGGTATTGATCCAGGCTCTCGAGTCACCGGTTACGGGATCATCGAGAGTAACGGCTCGCACAGTCGCCACATTGCTAGCGGCTGTATTCGCACGCAGCAAAAAGCGTTTACCGAGCGCCTTGGCGAGATCTTTCTCGGTCTGCAGCAGATCATCGATGAGCATCAGCCAGATCAAGTTGCGATCGAAGAAGTGTTTGTCGATAAAAACGTTTCTTCAGCATTGAAGCTAGGTCAGGCGAGGGGTGCGGCTATTGCTGCAGCAGTTGTCGCGCAAAAGCCTGTCTTTGAATACACGCCACGTTTGGTCAAAAAAGCGTTGGTGGGTAAAGGGCAAGCTGAAAAAGAGCAAGTTCAGCATATGGTCAAGGTGTTACTCTCTCTGCAAGGTAAGTTTGGGCTTGATGAGTCGGACGCGCTCGCGATCGCACTGTGTCATGCGCATAGTCACACCACGCTATCATCCATCGGGGGGAGATGATGATTGGTCTGTTACGCGGACGCGTACTGCATAAACAACCACCTTTTTTATTGCTCGATGTGAATGGTGTCGGCTACGAGCTTGAAGCGCCGATGTCGACCTTCTATGCCTTGCCCTTAGGTGATGATGAAATCACCTTGTACACCCATCTTACGGTCCGTGAAGATGCTCATATCTTGTATGGCTTTTCGGCAGAGTCTGATCGTGCGCTATTTCGTGCCTTGCTCAAGGTGAATGGCGTGGGTGGAAAGATGGCGCTCGGGATTCTCTCGGGAATGACGGCTGATGAATTTGCGATGACTGTCTCTGCCGGCGATGTGGCGGCAATGACTAAAATTCCTGGCGTGGGTAAGAAAACCGCTGAGCGATTGATAATCGAAATGCGTGATCGCATGGATAAACTCGGTTCAAGCTCCTCGACTCCATTGGTGGGTGGTAAAGCGCTCTCTGGTGGGGCAGCCAACCCGTTAGATGATGCGATGAGCGCTTTGATGGCTCTTGGCTATAAAGCCGCTGATGTGCAGCGTATGACAAAGGGTTTGGATACAGAGGATTTGGCTACCGAAGAGATTATTCGATTGGCGCTACAAAGCACCCGATAACCTCGCGTTGGAGCGGCAGTTCCGACATAATGCTGAGCATAATAAAAAACTCTCTGAAACCCAGATTTCATGACCGAAAACGATCGATTAATAGAAGCTAATGCCGGCGCCGAAGATGCGGCGATTGATCGTGCGATCCGTCCGAAAACACTCGATGAATATGTCGGCCAGCCCGCAGTTCGTGAGCAGATGGAAATCTTTATCCCTGCAGCTCGTGACCGTGGTGAAGCCTTGGATCATGTGCTGATTTTTGGCCCCCCGGGATTAGGTAAAACGACCCTGTCGCACATCATCGCAAATGAGATGGATGTGAACCTAAAACAGACTTCAGGCCCTGTGCTAGAAAAGGCGGGTGACTTGGCAGCGTTGCTTACCAATCTTGAGCCTCGTGATGTTCTGTTCATCGATGAAATTCATCGCTTAAGTCCTGTGGTTGAAGAAGTGCTCTATCCGGCGATGGAGGATTATCAACTCGATATCATGATTGGTGAGGGGCCGGCAGCGCGTTCTATCAAAGTTGATTTGCCGCCCTTTACGTTGGTTGGCGCGACCACTCGTGCAGGTCTGCTGACATCACCCCTGCGTGATCGTTTCGGCATCGTACAGCGATTAGAGTTTTACTCAGAGGCTGAGCTCGCCAATATCGTTAAACGCTCTGCCGCTATTCTGGGTGTTGATATGGATGCTGGGGGTGCTGCAGAAATTGCACGTCGTTCACGCGGTACGCCTCGAATTGCTAATCGTCTACTGCGTCGTGTGCGTGACTATGCGCAGGTGAAAACTAATGGTCATGTCGATACCGAGGTTGCGGATAAAGCGCTCAGCATGTTGAACGTCGATAAACATGGCTTTGATCAGATGGATCGTCGTTTGATTGAAGCGATCGTGCATAAATTTGATGGTGGTCCGGTAGGCTTAGATAGCTTAGCAGCGGCCATCGGTGAAGAGCGTGGCACCATTGAGGATGTGGTTGAGCCTTATTTGATTCAGCAAGGCTTTTTGATGCGAACGCCACGTGGCCGCGTTGCGACAAAAGCGGCATATGAACTCTGTGGCTTAAAGCCGCCGGCAAAAGCAAACAATGATCTAGATGATTTGTTCGCTGATCTCGACGAGTAAGAACTAAACAATGACAACACTGTCCAACTCGCAACTGTTTGAATGGCCGATTCGGGTCTACTACGAAGATACAGATGCCGGTGGGGTGGTGTTTTATGCCAACTATTTACGTTTTATGGAACGCGCACGCACCGAATGGCTGCGTAGTCTTGGCTTTGAGCAAGACAAGTTAATGCAAGACCCTGGTGTTATGTTTGCTGTGCGCCGTACCGAGATGGATTATCGAGCGCCGGCGCGTTTCAATGATGAGCTTTCGGTAATCACCCGCGTAGACAAGCTATCAGGTGCGAGCATAACGTTCGCGCAACAGATTTTTCGCCTTGGTGGAGATCAACCACTTGTTGAAGCTTTGGTACAGGTGGCTTGTGTAACCAATGAGATGAAGCCTGCGCGAATTCCTTCGTCAATTAAAGAACTATTAAATACCGCTTAGAGATACCTTTATGCCGCACTCGGATATGTCATTTTTCTCACTGATTCTCAACGCAAGTTTGTTAGTGCAGCTTGTGATGTTGATATTACTTGTTGCGTCAGTGTTTTCTTGGACGGCCATTTTTGATCGATACAAAACACTCAAAGAGGCAAAAGAAGAATCTGAAACCTTTGAGTCACGCTTTTGGTCGGGTGGTGATTTAGGTGAGTTGTATCGTCGCTTGGAAAAAGATCCAACATTAGAGGGTCAGTCAGCGATCTTTGTTGCAGGCTTTAAAGAATATGCGCGTTTGCGTGAGCATGAAGCTGAGCCAATGGCGATTGTTGAAGGTGCGCGTCGTGCCATGCGAGCTTCTATGGGGCGTGAGCTAGATAAACTCGATAATCATTTGTCCTTCTTAGCAACCGTGGGCTCGACCAGTCCTTATGTGGGTTTATTCGGTACCGTTTGGGGCATCATGAATGCATTCCAAGCCTTGGGGAATGTGAAGCAGGCGACCTTAAATTTAGTCGCTCCTGGTATTGCTGAAGCGCTGATCGCAACCGCGATGGGTTTGTTTGCTGCGATCCCAGCGGTCGTGGCTTATAACCGTTTTGCCAACTCGGTAGAGCGTTTAGAGAATCGTTACGATGACTTTATCGAAGAATTCTCAAATGTCCTTCAGCGCCAAGCACACGCCTCTTCACGTAAGGCTTAATCATGTCGCGTAAGCATAAGTCTCGACGTCCAATGGCTGAAATTAATGTAGTGCCATACATTGATGTCATGTTGGTGTTGCTGATTATTTTCATGATTACCGCACCGTTGCTGACCGAAGGCGTGAAAGTTGAATTGCCGCAAGCAGATGCTAATCCAATCGATTCAGATGCTAAGCGTCCCATTGTTTTTACGGTTGATGCGAATGGCCAGTATTACGTTACTTATGATGACGATAAAAGTACGCCATTAACGCCTGATGAAACCGCTTTAAAAGCCGCGGCGCTCATTAAATACAACCCTAAGGCGCCCGTTTTGGTGAAAGGGGATAAAGGCACGATCTACAGTCAGGTGGTGTCATTGATGGTTTTATTACAACAAGCTGGCGTGCCAAGCGTGGGGCTTCTAACAGACCCGAGTTGACGCATGTGGGAGTTAATCCAAACAAATCAAAAAGCACTGGGCGCAGCGGTTGGTATTCATTTGCTGCTATTGCTAGTGATGTTTTTTGGTGTGAATTGGACTGATGACGCTAAGCCTTTACCTGCAACGCCAGTGGTTCAAGCGACGGTTGTTGATCAAGCCGCTTTAGATAAAGAAGTTAAAAAGCTCAAAGCGGCGGAAGATAAGAAAAGGAAACAAGAAGAAGCCGCAGAGAAAAAGAAAAAAGCCGAAGCGAAGCGAAAAGCTGAAGCCGAGCGAAAAGCCGCTGAGAAAA
>VMDJ01000171.1 GCA_008080925.1 Gammaproteobacteria bacterium | reverse complement strand
CAATATTGGCAAGCGTGATGATGTGGTTCATCAATTCGTTCTTTGCATTGAAGATAGGAAAGTACTTTTGGTTACTCTTCATGGTTGAAACAAGCGCTTCATGAGGAACTTCTAAGAAGCGTTCTTCAAACTCGCCAGCAACCGGAATAGGCCACTCATTCAATGCGGTGACTTCTTCTAGAAGATCGTCATCCATCTCAGCGACACCATTAAGTGAAGCAGCGGTTTCTTCAACTTGTGCTTTAACTTTTGCTTTGCGCTGATCAAAGTCTGCAATGACATAACCAGGACTCAACAATTGGTTAGCATAGGTGTCAGGTGATTTGATCTCGATCGCCTCAGGATGATGGAAGCGATGGCCATAACTTATACGGCCAGAGGTTGCATCGAGAATGCGGCAGTTGACGACGTCGTTACCGAGTAAGAAAACTAACCAATGCACTGGTCGAACAAACTGTGCTTCTGATGAGCCCCAACGCATGCGCTTAGGTATAGGTAATTTATTCAGTGCATTTTCAGCGATTGTAGGAAGTAGTTCACTCGCAGCTTGCCCTGCCTCGTGCATCTGATAGGCGAGCCATTCGCCTTTCGGTGTCTCGATGCGCTGTAATTGGTCAACGGTTGTACCGCATGATTGAGCAAAGCCTTCAGCCGCTTTAGTTGGATTGCCATCGGCATCAAACGCGGCTTTAACTGCAGGACCACGACGCTCAACATCACGATCGGCCTGCTGGACTTCAACATCCTTAATGAATATGGCGAGACGACGCGGCGCTGCGTAAGACTTAACCTCACCATGCGCTAAGTTTGCTGCTGCAAGGCCAGCAACAAATTCGTTCGTCAACGCATTAGATAGCTTTCGTAAGGCAACCGGTGGTAACTCTTCAGTACCGAGTTCAAACAACAAATCGGCAGTGTTAGCCATTGCTCACCTCTCCTTGAGGGGTCTCTAACATCGGGAAGCCTAAGCGTTCACGAGCCTCGTAATATGATTGAGCAACTGCACGGGCCAAAGCACGTACACGCAAGATATAGCGCTGACGTTCAGTCACTGAAATAGCATGCCGTGCATCTAATAAGTTGAAGGCATGTGAGGCTTTAAGTACTTGCTCATAGGCTGGCAAGGGTAAGCCCGCTTCAATCAGCTTGTTTGATTCTTTCTCACACTGATCAAACAGTGCAAAGTGGAAGTCCACATCGGCATGCTCGAAGTTATAGGCTGATTGCTCAACTTCATTTTGTAAGAACACATCACCATAGGTCACAGGGCCTTGAGGGCCGTTGGTCCAAACCAAATCGTAAACCGATTCCACACCCTGTAAGTACATGGCAATACGTTCGATGCCATAAGTGATCTCGCCAGTCACTGGACGACAATCTAAACCACCGACCTGTTGGAAATACGTGAATTGTGTCACTTCCATACCGTTAAGCCAGACTTCCCAGCCAAGACCCCACGCGCCAAGCGTTGGTGATTCCCAGTTATCTTCAACAAACCGGATGTCATGTGTCAGTGTGTCGATACCCATCATTTCCAAAGAACCAAGATACAGCTCTTGGATATTCTTAGGTGATGGCTTCATTGCCACTTGAAATTGGTAGTAGTGCTGTAAGCGATTCGGATTTTCGCCATAGCGACCATCAGTAGGCCGACGAGACGGCTGCACATAAGCAGCGTTCCATGGCTCAGGTCCAATGGAGCGTAAAAAGGTCGCGGTATGGAAGGTGCCCGCGCCCATTTCCATGTCGTATGGTTGCATGATGACGCAACCTTGCTCAGCCCAATACTGCTGAAGGGCAAAAATTAGGCCCTGAAACGTCGAAACGTCCGCTGCTTGTTTCATGATAGTTGGCTCTAAAGCGATCAAAATCGTTAAAACGCATCATTATATACGCTCTAGAAAATATCTCGCCTTACATTCGAACGTCTAAGTCACTAAAATTCGCGCATAAGATTCTGTGGCAACGATGTCACCGCGATAGGCATAAGCATGACACAACGTAAAGCACTGGCATTGATCTCTGGAGGGCTTGATTCGCTACTGGCGACTCGGGTGATTCAGGAGCAAGGCATCCATGTTGAGGGGGTAAATTTTTTTACCGGCTTCTGCGTGGAGGGTCATACCCATGCGATTCGTCAAAAAGATAAAGATAAGCCGAAGCGAAATAATGCCCTTTGGTCGGCTGAGCGACTGGGCATCAAGCTACATATCGTGGATATTGTTGAAGAATATAAAGAGGTGGTTTTTAACCCGAAACATGGCTATGGGTCGAACCTAAATCCTTGTTTAGACTGTAAAATATTCATGGTTAAGAAGGCGCATGAATGGATCGAGAAGAACGATTTTGACTTCGTTATCACCGGTGAAGTGATCGGTCAGCGGCCTAAATCTCAGCGCAAAGCGACCATGCCGGTGGTCCAAGAAGAATCGGGCATTCATGACCGGCTACTGCGCCCGTTATGCGCCAAAAACCTACCTGAAACGTTACCGGAGCGAGAAGGTTGGGTAAATCGATCACAGCTTTATGATTTTCACGGTCGTAGTCGTAAGCCGCAGATGGCTTTAGCGCAAAAGTTTGGTTTCGAAGACTATGCGCAACCTGCAGGCGGCTGTTGTTTCCTCACCGATGAGCAGTATTCGGTCAAGTTGTCAGACATGTGGCAGTCGCGTGGCGAAAAGCGTTATGAGCTCGACGACATCATGCTATTGAAAGTCGGTCGTCATGTGCGCCCTAAGGCAAACTTCAAATTGATCATTGCGCGCGAGGCGGGCGAGACAAAATTTATGCGCGGCTATCGCAAACAATACCCTTCCTTGGTGATCACCAGTCACGGTGGCCCATGGACCTTAATTGATGGTGAGCTGAGTGAAGATGATCTGATGCTCTCAGCGCAGATTGCCGCTCGTTACAGTCAGGGCCGAGATGCAGAGCAGGTCGACTTTGATTACATCAATACCAATGGTGATGTTCGTCAGTTGTCAGTGGTGCCGATGCATCCTGATGATATTGATAAAGCGTGGGTGTTATAAAAGATGAGTGAGAAAAGCACCTTAGATTGTCAGCGTTTGTTATGTCCAATGCCGGTGATACGCGTGCAAGACCATGTCGCAACGTTAAACCCGGGCGATGTGGTTGAAGCTATTTGTACTGACCCCGGTGTTGTGAATGACATACCTGCATGGTGTCGTATTAACGGACATGAAGTGGTTGAGATTCGTGAAGACGAAGATGATTTTATTGTCGTTGTGCGCGTTGGTGAATCAGCATGAGTGAGCATTTAACAGCGCGTAAAAAAGCCACTCAACGTGTCTCTTTAGTCAGCGCAATCATTAATATTATTTTATCGATCGTGAAGCTCGTTGTGGGTTTCATATCGAATTCTGCCGCATTAATAGCTGACGGATTGCATTCGGTCTCTGATTTGTTATCCGATGCGCTCGTGTATTTCGTCGCACAGCATGCACATGAAGAGCCAGACGAACAACACCCATATGGACATGGTCGTTTTGAAACAGCAGCAACCTTAGCACTCGGTATTTTATTGGTACTTGTGGCGTTAGGTATTGCATGGGATGCGATAATTCATTTGCTCGATGACCATGTTGAAGCACCTGGGCAGATTGCCTTATGGGCTGCCGCGTTTTCGATTGTGGCGAATGAAGGCTTGTATTGGTATACCTTGGTTGTTGCTAAACAATACGATTCAGAATTATTAAAAGCTAACGCATGGCATCACCGCACAGATGCCATCTCATCGGTTGTTGTGTTGATCGGTGTTGGCGGCATGATGTTAGGCATTCCTTACCTTGATGCGATCGCTGCAATTTTAGTTGCGCTGATGATCTTAAAGATTGGTTGGTCTTTAGGTTGGGATGCGCTGCAAGAATTGGTCGATTCGTCGCTTGATGCTGAATTGGTTGAGAAGGCTTACAGCATCATTAATAAGATCGACGGTGTTCGTTCAGTGCATATGTTGCGTACGCGTCGACATGGCCCCACCGCGGCAGCCGATGTGCATGTGCAAGTCAGCCCTCGTTTAACTGTGTCGGAAGGCCACATGATTAGTCAGGTGGTGGAAGATCAGTTAAAGCGCGCGATTAAAGAGATCGAAGATGTGACGGTGCATATCGATCCAGAGGATGATGAGGAGGCGCCGCCAAGCCGAAACCTACCTTTGCGTGAAAAGGTCTTGGCCTATCTCGATCAACAATGGGCTGGCATGCTCGATGGGCATCACATCAATTTGCACTATCTTGCAGGCCGAATCGATATCGAGGTGATTTTGCCGATTGCCAACTTCAGATCGTTGGAGCAGACCGAGACCTTGAAGCAGCAATTACAACAGGCGGTTTCGAATAATCCGGATTACCGCAGCGTCGCGCTTTTATATCGTTAAGCACCAAGCTGGTGCAGATAGTTGTCTAGACGCACTAAATTTGTGCATACAAGTCTGCAGAATAATTTAGTGACGATTTTTCTGTTGCTTCTTCAAAGTGCAGAAATTCAAAAATGATGCAAAAAACCGCTGAAAACCGTTAATAAACAGCACATTTTGCGCTAGTCTATGCGCTCTTTTCTGACCGCGATACAAAAGCGCGGCTTAAAAATTAGGTTGGCACAAAACCTGCCTATTTAAATGAACATTTCGTCATGGCCTTTTCGATCGTCATGCACGACATCACTAACCATTATTTATAACCATTTACTGGAGAATCGAAATGGCGGCACAAGACGTCCTTAATATGATGAAGGACAACGAAGTTAAGTGGGTTGACTTCCGTTTCACTGACACCCGCGGTAAAGAACAGCACGTAACTGTTCCTGCGCACGAAATTAACGAAGATTTGTTTGCTGAAGGCAAGATGTTTGACGGTTCGTCAATCGCTGGCTGGAAAGGCATTAATGAGTCAGACATGATCTTGATGCCAGATGCTGACACTGCCGTTATGGATCTCTTCACAGATGAATCAACCATGAACTTGCGTTGTGACATCCTTGAGCCAGCAACAATGGAAGGTTACAACCGTGACCCACGTTCTGTTGCTAAGCGTGGCGAAGAGTACTTGAAGTCAACGGGTATCGCTGACACAGCATTCTTTGGTCCAGAGCCTGAGTTCTTCATCTTTGACGACGTACGTTGGAGTGCGGACATGTCAGGTTGTATGGTTAAGATCGATTCTGAAGAAGCGGCTTGGAACACTGACCGTGTATATGCAGACGGCAACACAGGTCACCGTCCTGGCGTTAAAGGTGGTTACTTCCCAGTACCTCCAGTTGATTCATCACACGACTTGCGTGCAGCAATGTGTGGCGCAATGGAAGAGATGGGCGTACCAGTAGAAGTACATCACCACGAAGTAGCAACGGCTAACCAGTGTGAGATCGGTACTCGTTTCTCAACTTTGGTTCAGCGTGCTGACTGGGTTCAAATCCAGAAGTACTGTACTTGGAATGTAGCTCACGCTTACGGAAAGACAGTAACCTTTATGCCTAAGCCGATCGTTGGTGACAACGGTTCGGGCATGCACGTTCACCAGTCATTAGCGAAAGATGGCAAGAACTTGTTCTCTGGTGACTTGTATGGTGGTTTGTCTGAAACTGCGTTGTTCTACATCGGCGGTATTATCAAGCACGCACGTGCATTGAATGCATTCACTAACTCATCAACCAACTCTTACAAGCGTTTGGTTCCAGGTTTCGAAGCACCTGTTATGTTGGCTTACTCAGCACGTAACCGTTCTGCATCGATTCGTATTCCTTTCGTATCGAACCCTAAAGGTCGTCGTATCGAAGTACGTTTCCCTGACCCAACAGCTAACCCATACTTGGCATTCACTGCAATGATGATGGCAGGCTTGGACGGTATCCAAAACAAGATCCACCCTGGTGATGCAGCGGATAAAGACTTGTATGACTTGGAGCCAGAAGAAGCAGCAGCAATCCCAACGGTTTGCCACAGCTTGGACCAAGCGTTGGAAGCATTGGATGCAGACCGTGACTTCCTGAAAGCTGGCGGTGTATTCGATGACGATTTGATTGATGGCTTCATCGCACTGAAGATGGAAGAGGTCACACGCATGCGTATGACAACTCACCCAGTCGAATTCGATATGTACTACAGCTTGTAATACCTGATCGAATCTTCGATAGGAAAGCCCGCGGTTTAGGCCGCGGGTTTTTTTATGCCTGTATGCACCAAATTGGTGCGCTACATGCTAGTCTAGTCAAGGGATACATCATTAAATCGGGCGCCAGCCCCTGAAAAACAAAGAGAAAGCCGGATGTTGGCGTGAGCCAAGTTGGCGCACTTATTGCTGAAGAAACACTATGGTTCTGTCGGATACCCAACACAACTCGCTTTTCGATCATCTGGCCGCTGCAATTGCGGTCTTTGATGCGCGCGGCAGAGTGCGGTACCTGAATCAGCCGGCCGAAGCTTTATTTGCGGTGAGCTCGAGTTATATCTTGGGTCAGCAGCTACCCTATTGGATTACCTTTGATCATCGTACCTTGGTGCAGTTACTGAACGAACTAGCTGAGGGCGAAATCATCAGTCGTCGTGGGGTCGCACTCAATGCGGCAGACCAAAGTGCAAAGACGATCGATTATGTCTTCTCAACCTTTCATGATGATGACGAAGAGGGTTTGTTGGCTGTTATGGAGATGCAGCAGGTGGACCGCCAATTACGCATCACGCGAGAGAATCAACTTAATTCACAGTTACTGACAACGCGTAATTTTGTTCGAGGCT
>VMDJ01000079.1 GCA_008080925.1 Gammaproteobacteria bacterium | reverse complement strand
CACTTAAGTGAAGATGGTCGTAATGTGTTTCAAGAAGGTGATGCGGTAAAAGGTATGGTCGCCGCGCAAACCGAGCTAGGTTATAAAATTATCTTAAATAACACGCACATTGGCCTTCTGTATAAAAACGAAGTGTTTAAACCGATGCGGTTTGGCCATGAGCTCAAAGTGTTCATTAAACAGATTCGTGAAGATGGTCGTATTGATCTGTCGATCGCCGCATCGAATCAAGATGTGCGTGATGAGCTTGAAGAAAAAATCATGGCATATCTCAAAGCGCATGATGGTGTCTCGCACATTACTGATAAAAGTCCGCCGAATGTTATCTACGACACCTTTAATGCAAGCAAAGCTAACTTTAAGCGTGCCTTAGGTCGTTTATATAAAAAGCGTTTGGTGAGTTTGGATAAAACCCAGGTGCGACTGCTGAGTAAAACAAGCGATTAAGCGCGTTTACGATAACGTCCTGTTTGTAACGCTTCTGCATTCTGTCGCCAAAAGGCGCGTGCTTGGCGTTGTAGATCGCAATGAATCTTAAGTCCTGCTGTTTGTGCATGCTCGTAAAAGTTATCGCGCTTTAAGTCAGGTAATGCGTTTTTGTAAGCAAAGGCGATCGTGTTGCCACCAGCGACTTGCAAATAAATTACCTCATCACCAAAGACAGCATTGAGTGCCGCATGTGCTTTTTGGCTGTCGCGAAATTCACTCGCCCATTGATTGGCTACGAGTACACCTTGATTGCTGAGCTTCTCAGCGCAGGTGGCCATAAAAGCTTGTTGTGTTTGTAGCTCGTGTGCGCCATTCGCCTCATAGAGGTCGGTAAAGATCACGTCGTACGATGTCTGGCTTTGTTCGATAAAGTCATTTGCATCAGCGCAGTGCAGGGTGAGTTTGTCATGTAGCTCTAGGCCGCAAGCCGATAAAGCGGCATCAATAACCAACTGGCGGTGATCAACACCATCAATCAAGCTGTCGGGAAATAGCTGATTAAGGGCGTTGGCGAGTGTGCCACCTCCTAAACCTAAAATGGCGAGCTGTTTTGGTGAAGTCAGTGTTAGTGGTGCGATAAGCATGCCATGCAGATAGACGTGCACGGGCGAGTAGGTGTGGCGGATATCGATACAGCTTTGCTCGACATCGTTACCAAAGGTTAGCCAGCGTTGATGATCTTTAGCGCGGACTTGTACGACGCCAAAGTCATCGCGGCCATAAAAAGTGATCTGTTCGGGTAAGGTGTGGTTCACACGCCAGCTAAGGTATCGGCAACGCGTTGTAACTTGGCACGCGCTTCGCTGCCGATCTCGCGAACGGTTTCATTCTCACTCAATGCAAGCACAGAAGCGGGGTCCATGAAGCTCACTACTGTTGCATCACCCTCAGCGCGCATCACAAAGTTACAAGGCAATAAGGTGCCGGCATTGGGTTCTGCCTCGAGAACTCGCTCAGCAAGCTTAGGGTTACACGCACCCATGATGCGGTATGGCGCAATATCCTTATCCATTTTGGCTTTAAAAATGGCTTGAACGTCGATCTCGCTGACCACGCCAAGTTGTTCGCCCATCAAGGTTTCACGGACCTTTTCGACCGCTTGATCAAAGGGGAGGTTCAGGGTGAGGTTAAATTCGTACATAGTTACTACCTTATGTAATTGAACTTTGAATGACCGGGTCGGTCATACGCAGGTTATTGATTTCAGACGCATCATACCCTGATATGATGTCGGCACTGTAGATTAGCCCCGGATTTGACTTGGGCCAATCGATTGAAGCTATAGGAGCTCAAAATGAAAAAGACTCAGTGGATCTCACGCATCCTCTCAGTGCTAGCACTGACCGGCTCGTCGGTCGTTATGGCCAATGAGACTGCGCCAGCGGCACCAGAGGCTGCACAGCAAGCGGCTGCGCCTGCGCAAGCAGCGCCTGGCCCATACAACTACGGTCCTAACTACACCCCAATGTCGAATCCATGGGGCGGTTACACTTACATGCCAAATCCGAATTATGGCAATGGTCCATCAATGCCTTGGGGTAACTCAGCACCTTATGGTGGCTATGGCCCATACAACAATGGTCCATTTGGTAACAGTGGCCCGTTTGGTGGGAATGTTCCATTTAACGGTGGTCCTTTCGGTAATAGCGGCCCATTTGGTAATAGTGGTCCATTCAACGGTGGCCCGTTCAGCGAAGACAGCAATCCATTTGGCAATATGTGGGGTGGTCAAAACCCACTGCAAAACCCATTCGATCACGGTGGTCGTTGGGCAGATGGTAACTTCCGTCCATGGAGCACCGGTCCATTCGAGCGCAACAAATGGAATGATCACCCAATGAAGAGTTTGCCTTGGGGTAGCTTCCCAGGTTGGGGTGATGGTTTCTTTGGTGGCTTTGGCCCTGATTCTTGGAATGGTGTCACCCCATGGGGTAACGATGTGCCGTTCCGTTGGATTGATCCAACCGATCCACGTTATTCGGTGGGTGAGATGTGGGATGACGCGATCAATACACCGAACTTAATGGGTCGTATGCCACCAGGTTTTACAGCACCTTATATCAGTGTGCCTAACCCAATCGATGTTGAGGAAGAGTTCGAGCGTAATGCACGTAAATTCCCAGATGAGATGCGTAAGATGTGGCAAGAAGGCTCATCTGATTTTGGTAACGGCGAAGGCGGTAATGGTGAAGGTGGCGAGCAGCGTGCCTTTATTGAGCCTGTAGCGCCAGTGGGGAAGATTTACTAATCGCACCACAGTCAAAAAAAGCCGGATGAGAAATCATCCGGCTTTTTTATGTGCAGAAAAAAGGCGCCTTGCGGCGCCTCTATTTATAGCTTTTTACTAAATACCCGACTTTTACGTTGCCAGTTATATAGATCACGTTTGCGCTTCGGTAAGGCGCTCACATCACTTGGCATAAAGCCTTGCTCTCTAAACCAGTGACTGGTGCGTGTGCTGAGGACAAAAATAGTGTCGAGCTTTTGTTGCTTTGCATCAGCTTCGATCTGATTGAGCAGTGACTCGCCACGTCCATTCCCTTGATAGTTAGGACTGACAACAAAGCAAGCCACTTCGGCCGTCGATTCTTTTTCGAAAGGATAGAGCGCAGCGCACGCAATAATGCTGCCGTCACATTCAATCACAGTGAAGTAATTAATCTCTTGCTCAAGTTTTTCACGTGAACGTTTCACTAAAGCGCCGGAAGCTTCGAGTGGCTCGATCAATTCAAGAATGCCGCCAACATCGTCGATGTTCGCAGGGCGGGTTTGTTCAAACGGCTCTTGCGTAACCAGCAAGCCAGAGCCCTCGCGCGTGAATAGCTCACTCAGAAGCGCTCCATCATCGAGACGATTCAGAATGTGCGTACGTTTTACGCCAGCACGACAAGCTGCTGCCGCGTTTGTGAGTAGACGACGTTGATCTTCAGTGAGTGATTTACGACGTGCTAACACGGCGTCGACTTCCTTGGTTACTAAGCTGCTCATGCTTGCCGGTAACTTGAGTTTACCTTCGGTGAGATAAATCAATTTATCGGCATGTAAAGCAACAGCGACAGCTGAGGCCACATCCGGAGCACTCAAGTTAAAGGCTTCACCAGTCGGTGAATAGCCGAGTGGTGGAACTAATACGACCGAGTTCGCATCGAGTTGTGCGCGAATCGCATCTGCATTCACTTTGCGAACTTCGCCAGTATGTAAGTAATCCACGCCATCGACAATGCCAATCGGTTTAGCAGTGACATGGTTACCCGAGGCAACACGAATCGCTGTGCCTGCCATCGGCGAGTTGTTCAATCCCATCGAAAGCAATGCTTCGATCTCGACCCGCACATTACCGGCAGCATCTTTAACGCACTGCAGTGCTTGCTCATCTGTGATGCGCAAACCGTTATGTAGCTGAATCTTGGCGCCACGTAGCGCAAGACGTTCTTCGATTTGTGGGCGTGCGCCAGGCACAAGCACCAGCTTCATGCCCAAACCATTAAGCAGGGCAACGTCATACATTAGGTAAGCAAAATCGCTATCGGTGATCGCTTCGCCATCAAACGACACGACCAACACCTTGCCACGATGAGCATGGATATAAGGCGATGATTGTCTAAACCATTCAACAAATTGTGCGTTTTGTTTTGCCATGAGGAACGTTAAAAATTAATTAAGGATCAAAGATATAGCAGTGCTTCACACTTTGGAAGCATTAACAGCAGTATTCGCGCACTAAAGACTTAATGATCTCGATACCTTTCTTGGCTTGATCATGCGAGACAAACTCATTGGGTTGATGAGCTTGATCAATTGAGCCCGGCCCCATGATCACGGTATCCATACCTAATGCATTCAAGAAGGGACCTTCGGTACCAAAGGCAACGGCTTGGGCTTTGTTGCCGGTGAGTGCTTCGGTGCTACGAATGATCGGCGCATTAGCATCGGTTTCCATAGCGGGTATGCCTTCGAATAACGAGACGCGTTCCAGTTTAAGTCCGGTGCTTGCGAGAGCATCTGATAAGCGATGGTCAATTTCTTCACGCAAAGCTTCGATATCCATTCCGGGGAGTGGGCGAATATCAAAGTGCAGCTCGCAATGCGCACAAATACGATTTGGATTATCACCACCATGAATGTGACCTAAGTTCACGGTTGGTACATCGATCTCAAACATGGGGTTGTGGTAACGCTGCTGCAATGATTGGCGCCACTGCATCAGTTCACCGATCACGGTATACATGCCATCTAACGCGTTATTACCTAATGCAGGATTACTGGAATGACCTGAGCGACCGGTTAAACGAATCGCTTCCATCGCAATGCCTTTATGCATACGAATCGGTTTGAGTTCGGTCGGTTCGCCAATCACCGCATGGCGACCAAGCTGACGTTGTGCATCGAGCAAGCTACGCGCACCACACATGCTGCTTTCTTCATCAGCGGTTGCCAGAATAACCAGTGGTTTTTTTAATTGCTTCAGATCGATATCACGTAACGCTTCGAGTACTACGGCGAAGAAGCCTTTCATGTCACAGGTGCCTAAGCCATACCACTTGTGGTTGTCATCAAGTAACTTGAAAGGATCGCTATTCCACTTGCCATCGTCATACGGAACGGTATCGGTGTGACCAGAGAGGACTAAGCCATCAGGACCGCTACCAATACTTGCAATGAGATTGTATTTGCCCGGGAAGCCTTCGATCGGCATCACTTCAACAGTAAACCCAGCGGCTTTAGTCCAATCGGCTAAGCGTTGAATCACGGCTTCATTCGATTGATCCCAATGTGGACTGACACTGCTCACAGAAGGGCAAGCAATCAGTTGCTGCATCATGGTTTCGATTTTGGGGTAGGGCATTTTTAATCTCTAGAGACAGCTGTCTTCGCCGTCGACGAGTTGGTTGATCATGCTGAGCATACGATCTCGCTCTCGTCTTAGGAAGCCAGCATCGCGATGCACATGTGAGACCACGCTGATGCCTTGTCCCATCGCGATCACGCGCAGGGCTAATTCATGCGAGCGACCGGCAAAACCCAACTCGTCAAACTGTTCAGCCAACCAAGCTTCAAATACCTTAAAAAGGTTCTCAGCTTCTTCTTGTAACGCGGGATCGTTTTTACCCAGCTCAATATTTAGAGAGCCCATCGGGCAGCCAAAGCGAGTGAGTGAGTCGGCGCTATCCTCGAGGATGTTCACAAAGCGATGGAGTCGTTCGATGGGGGTGCGGTATTTACCTGACCAGTCATCAAGCATTGCTGATATGCGTTCGGTGCGATGTCGGATCGCAGCGATCAAAATCTCATCTTTGGTTTTGAAGTAGTAGTAGATATTGCCGCGCGGGATATTGGTCGCATCCACCACATCGGTGAATGAGGTGTTGTGATATCCCTGGTGGTAAAACAGGCGATTCGCCGCATCAATGATGCGTTGACGGGTGCGTTCACTCTTTTTGGCCATAATCTTTTAGTATGAATGTACGATTTTCGCTCAGTATAGGCGAAAACCCGGGAATCGTAATTGCTTTGAACCCCTTAGGGACCGGATAATGTGCGTCTTTTGATGCAAAACGGCGGAGATCCAAAAAATGCCTCAATACCGTTCGAAAACCTCTACCGCAGGCCGCAACATGGCAGGTGCGCGCGCTTTATGGCGAGCCACTGGAATGAAGGACGACGATTTCCATAAGCCGATCATCGCCGTTGCTAACTCATTCACTCAGTTCGTTCCTGGCCACGTTCATCTTAAGGACATGGGGCAGCTGGTAGCTCGCGAGATCGAAAAGGCCGGCGGCGTTGCGAAAGAATTCAACACCATTGCAGTCGATGACGGTATCGCGATGGGTCACGACGGCATGCTTTACTCATTACCTTCACGCGACATCATTGCAGATAGTGTTGAGTACATGGTTAACGCGCATTGCGCAGATGCGATCGTGTGCATCTCTAACTGCGACAAAATCACCCCGGGAATGTTGATGGCGTCGATGCGTTTGAACATCCCTGTAATTTTCGTTACCGGTGGTCCAATGGAAGCTGGTAAAACCAAACTCGCTGAGCATAAGATCGATCTCGTTGATGCGATGGTGCTTGCGGCTGATCCAAAAGCCTCAGATGAGCAAGTGGATATCGTTGAGCGTTCAGCTTGTCCGACCTGTGGTTCGTGCTCGGGTATGTTTACCGCAAACTCAATGAACTGTTTGGCAGAAGCCTTAGGTTTGGCGTTGCCAGGTAACGGTACTGTTGTCGCTACTCACGCTGATCGTGAGCACCTGTTCTTAGAAGCCGGTCGTCGTATCGTGGATATGGCTAAGGATTATTACGAGAACGACAACGAGCGTATCTTGCCGCGTAGTGTTGGCTTTAAAGCATTTGAAAATGCGATCACCCTTGATATCGCAATGGGTGGTTCAACCAATACCATCCTGCACTTGTT
>VMDJ01000108.1 GCA_008080925.1 Gammaproteobacteria bacterium | reverse complement strand
CCAGCCGCTTTAGCTGCACAAGCACGCGTGTGATCATCCGGTGTTGCGCCAATACCACCACAGCAAAATACAGGACGATCTTCTGACATGGTACGACGCAACTCTTCCTCAAGATACGCAGGATCATCAGACAAGATACGTAACCAAGCGATGCCATACCCGCGCATACGAATGCGATCACCAATCCCTTGGAAATGACGGTCTTTACGACGACCGTTCAATATCTCATCACCAATTACGATGATGCCAAAACGTTTATCAGACATTGTTTCGTAACTTCAATGAAGAGGGATAAGGATTTAAGTAATACTGATCGCCAATGTAAGGGTCAGGATGGCAGCGGAAGTAATGCGATAGCAACTTCATGGGCACGACCAAAGGCACATCACCACGCTTGTAGTCATCTAAAGCTTCTAGGATCTCTTTTTTGTCATCCTTATCAACGGCTTTTTTTAGATAACCCGTGAGATGCTGCATTACATTGACGTGCTGACGACGCTTTACACGTTGAGTTAACGCCGCCATGAGTTCACGACGATACTCGAGATAAAACACATCCAGATCAATGCCTTTGAGGTTGGCAACTTTTTGTCCGAGTGACTGATACGCGACCTGCGAGTGCGCCATGATCATGTACTTATGACGCGAGTGAAATGCAACAATTGCTTTTGCACTCAGCCCTTCATCTTTGAGCTTCAACAAACGGTGATAAACAAAGACGCGATTAACAAAATTCTCGCGCAGCATGTCATCACATAAACGACCTTCCTCTTCCATGGGAAGATCAGGCAACTCTTGCGCAAGCACTTCAGCATAGGCACCCGGTACTGGCGTATCACTTGGGTGGCCATTCTCCATGTAGGCCTTAACTTTAAATAAGCCACAGCTAGGCGACTTACTTTTAAAGACATAACCCGACATCCCTTCCAGCTTTGGCACGGTATCAAAGGCAAAATTACGTAGGCGATCCGTCACATCAATCGAAGGGTCACGCACATCAAGTACGCGCACATCGCCATCTTTATGCACCAATCGAATTGGCGTTCGTGGAATGGTTAGGCCAATGCCGACCTCTGGGCAGAAGCTTGCGTAATCGACATACTCTGAAAATTCATTCATTAGCCAGCGATCACGTTTATGCGCGCTGTCATAACGCACTTTCTCACCCGCTAAACAGCTACTCAGTGCAATCAATGGACGATCAGATATTGGCAAAATAAACCCCTTTCAAACTCTAGACATAATGAACCCCGCCGAAGCGGGGCTCAAGGGTTTATCGTCTATCTTGACTAAATCAGAAGGCGGCCGCTTCGATCTCAAGGTAGCTGGTATTAATGTGGCCACCGACCGTATCGCCAAAACCATCCCAGTCTTTCCAAGCTGATAGCTTAGGCATCAAGGTTGGGCGAACCTCGTAGTCTGGCTTACCTTCTTCAAATGCAGCTTCTACTTCTTTGTAAACTGTCTGCATGTACTTTAAGTAATTTTCAGGCACTTCTCTGCCACCCGAACGACCATGCCCCGGCACAAAGGTTTTTGCTGGCAACTCAAGTAGCTTAGCAATTGCATCCATATTGCCTTTGAAGCTACCTTGGTCGATACGCAGAATACGGTTATTACCGACGTTATCGCCTGTGAAGACGGTTTCAAGCTCTGGAATGTACAACATCAAATCACTATCAGTATGCGACTTATCCACGTGCATCACCTCGAATGTTAAGCCCGCTAGGCTTAAACGATCGCCATCTTTGATCTCCTTTTCAGGAGGAATCGCAACCGTACCTTCAGATGCCTTGTGCGTCATTTCATGCATCAAGCTCAACCACTCAACATCCGCGCCAGCTTTGACACGTGAAACTAAGCGTGGGTGACCATAAATAGGCACTTCTGGGTAGGCTTCGCGAACTGCCTGATTACCCAACCAGTGATCACCGTGAATATGCGTATCAATAACCGCCACGACAGGCTTATCCGTCGTCGCTTTTAGATGCTTCATTAGCAGATGGCCGGTTTGTACTGTACCACCTGGATCAATCACAACCACACCTTCCGGGCCAACCACGAAGGCAGGGTTATTCATAAAGCCTTGGTTTTCAGGCGATGGATTACCTAAAGGACCATGAATGACATACACATTCTTTGTGACTTGCTCTGCAGTCCAATCACCACGAATCGGTGGTGCGATTTGTGCCGCAATCGCTGCCGTAGCAACGATACCTAATAACCAAAACGCCAAGCTTTTACTTTTCATATCAATCTCACTTCTTACGACGAGCACCAACACGCAAACGCAATGCATTCAGCTTAATAAAGCCTGCAGCATCTTTTTGATCGTAGGCGCCACCATCATCTTCAAAGGTCGCAATCGTTGCATCGAACAAGCTATCAGACTCAGAACGACGACCTTCAACAATCACGTTACCTTTATATAGCTTAATTCGCACATCACCGTTAACGGTTTCTTGTGTTTTATCGATCAAAGCTTGCAGCGCTTCACGCTCTGGGCTCCACCAATAACCGTTGTAGATCATTTCTGCATACTTAGGCATCAACTCATCCTTAAGATGAGCGGCATTGCGGTCTAAAGTTAGAGACTCAATCGCGCGGTGTGCTTTTAGCATCACGGTACCCGCTGGGGTTTCGTAACAACCACGAGATTTCATACCCACGTAACGATTTTCAACAATGTCATCACGACCTACGCCATTCGCACCAGCGACTTTATTAAGATGCTCCATCACCGTTGCTGGACTCATCGCTTTACCATCAATCGCTACGATATCGCCACGCTCGAAGGTCAACGTCAGAATGGTTGGCTCATCAGGCGCTTGCTCTGGAGAAACGGTCCAACGCCACATGTCATCTTCTGGGCCAACCCATGGATCTTCTAACTGATCACCCTCATATGAGATGTGTAACAAGTTAGCATCCATAGAATAAGGTGATTTTTTACCTTGCTTCGCGTAATCAATCTCGATGCCATTTTCTTCGGCATACTTCATCAACTTCTCACGCGACAGCAGATCCCACTCACGCCACGGCGCGATAACCTTTACATCCGGCTTAAGCGCATAAGCACCTAACTCGAAACGCACCTGGTCGTTACCTTTACCCGTTGCCCCGTGAGAGATGGCATCAGCACCAGTCTCATTTGCAATCTCGATCAAACGCTTTGCAATCAAAGGACGTGCAATCGAGGTACCCAGTAAGTATTCGCCCTCGTAAATCGCATTGGCACGGAACATAGGGAAGACGAAGTCACGCGCATATTCTTCACGCAGGTCATCGATGTAGATCTCTTTGATACCCATCGCTTTAGCTTTAGCGCGCGCAGGTTCTACCTCTTCGCCCTGACCAATGTCAGCGGTGAAGGTGACCACTTCACAGTTATACACATCTTGTAGCCACTTCAGAATGATGGAGGTATCCAAACCACCTGAGTAAGCCAATACAACCTTTTTTACGCCAGAAGACATAATGCGCCCCTAAAAATCACGCTAATAAATGAGGAAAGGCGCGCATTATAGCGCAGCCGTTGTGGTTGCGAGGGTTTGCTTAATCGTCGAGTGATTGTAGGAATTGATGCAGACAACGCATGAACTCTTGGGGCTTATCGGCATAGACCCAATGGCCCGCACCCTCAACCACACATCGGCTCGCTCGCGGGAAATGCTGCTGAATAATCGGCCAATTCTGCTCAGTCACATAATGCGACTCGCTGCCAGGAATAAAGACTGCATCTTCTTCGAACTTAGCCTGCGGCTGCTCAAAACCGGTGATCAACGAAACGGCAGCACGCAGATGTTCCAGTCCAAGCTCCCACTGATATCTCTGCTGATCTCGCTGCAGGTTTTGCAGCAGAAAACCTCGTAATGCCGGAGACGAAATCACCTGGGACATCTGTTGATCGGCCTCTTTGCGCGATTGCACCGCTGACAAATCAACTGCATCAAATCCAGCCAAAACGTCATCGAAATTATGCGTATAAGTTACCGGCGCCATATCCACCACAGCCAGTGCTCGCACTCGTGAGGGATCTTTCAACGCTGCCGTCATAGCCACTTTACCGCCCATGCTATGCCCGATCCAAATCGCATCATTGATCCCTAAACGATTGAGCAACGAGATCACATCTGCCGTCATGCTTTCATAGCGCATATCAGGATCATGAGGCGATGCACCGTGATTGCGTAAATCAGGCACGATCACGGTGAAGTCAGTCGCGAGTTGTTTCGCTATCGCTCCCCAGTTAGCAGCACGACCAAATAGACCGTGTAATAACAATAACGCCGGCCCTGGGCCGGCGTATTCACGATAATTAAGATGTAACGCCATTAACGCTTTCGTGGTGGCATGAGGTCGGTGATCGTGCCCTCTGCCATCTCGGCCGCCATACCAATCGACTCATTCAAGGTTGGGTGCGGGTGAATGGTCAATGCAATATCTTCAGCATCCGCCCCCATCTCGAGACCTAACACGGTTTCACCAATTAGCTCACCCGCATTGCGGCCGACAATACCCGCGCCTAACAAACGTTTCGTTTTAGCATCAAAGATCAGCTTGGTCATACCTTCTTCACGATGGATACCCAATGCACGACCTGAAGCAGCCCATGGGAATACGCCTTTCTCAATCTCAATACCTTTTTCATTGGCTTCGGTTTCAGTCAATCCCATCCAAGCAACTTCCGGATCGGTATAAGCAACCGATGGAATGGTCATTGGATCGAACAGCGCTTTGTGGCCTGCAATCACTTCAGCTGCGACGTGACCTTCATGTACCGCTTTGTGCGCCAACATAGGATTACCGACAATGTCACCGATCGCATAAATGTTCGGCACATTAGTTCGCATGTGCTGATCAACCGCGATAAAGCCGCGCTCATCTACCGAGATGCCGGCATTTTCCGCACCAATCAATTTACCGTTAGGCACACGACCAACCGACACCAAGACACGATCATAGGCTTGTGGCTCTGGTGCTTTATCGCCATCAAAAGTGACTTTCAAGCCTGACTTGAGTGCTTGGATATCGGACACCTTAGTCTTTAACCAAATGTTCTCAACTTGCTTACTCAAACGTTTTTGCAACGGACGAACCAAATCACGGTCACAACCCGGAATTAGCCCATCTTGTAATTCGACGATATCGACCTTCGCACCTAGCGTTGCATAAACGGTCGCCATCTCTAAACCAATGATGCCACCACCAATAATCAGCATGCGCTTTGGTATATCTTCCAATGCCAACGCACCCGTAGAATCCATTAAGCGTGGATCATCATTTGGAAAACCAGGAATCTGCACCGGACGAGAGCCCGCAGCGATAATGCATTGTTCAAACTCAATGCGCTTCAAGCCATCATCTGTCTGCACGGTTAAGGTACGAGGTGATTCAAATTGACCTACACCATTAACCACTTGGACTTTGCGCTGCTTTGCGAGTGCAGCAAGACCACCGGTAAGCTTTGCAACGACCTTATCTTTACCGATGCGCATTTTGTCGAGATCAATCTTTGGCTGGGTATAACGCACACCCATCACTTCAAGCTCAGCAACCTCATTGATCACCTCAGCAGTATGGAGCAACGCCTTAGAAGGAATACAGCCGACATTCAAACAAACACCACCCAATGTTGAGTAACGCTCAACCAAAACGGTATCCATACCCAAGTCCGCTGAGCGGAATGCCGCACTGTAACCACCCGGCCCGGCACCTAAGACCAACACCTTGGTATGAATATCAATCTTGCTCATCTTAAAACCCCTTTGGCTTGTCTGATCACACGTATCGCGCAACTTCCCCAAGCCTTATTCAAGGACACAATCACCCTGAAAAACAATCGGAAACGTTAATGCTTACAAAACCAAACGGCGAATATCGCTCAACAAGCTCGATAAACGCTGGGTAAAGCGCACACCCTCAGCCCCATCAATCACGCGATGATCGTAAGAAAGGCTGAATGGCATCATCAAACGCGGCACAAATTCGCTACCGTTCCACTTTGGTTGCATCTCCGCTTTTGAGACACCCAAAATAGCCACCTCAGGTGAATTCACGATTGGCGTGAACTGGGTTCCACCAATACCACCTAAGCTTGAGATCGAGATACAGCCACCGGATAAATCACTCGGCGATAGCTTGCCATCACGTGCGCGCTGACTGACATCCATCAGGTCAGCAGCCAATTCAAACACGCCTTTTTTATCGACATCTTTGATCACTGGCACCATCAATCCATCTGGCGTATCGACTGCCACACCGATATGCAGGTACTTCTTGTAGATCAAGCTTTCCAAGTCAGGTGCTAAGGAGGCATTGAATTGCGGGTACTCGCGCAACGCCATCGCTAAGGCCTTCATCAAAAACGGCATGAAGGTCACTTTGACACCAGCTTTTTCTGCCGCTGCTTTTTGCGCCTTACGGAAATCTTCTAGCTCGGTGATATCTGCTTCATCAAACTGAGTGACATGCGGGATACCTAACCACGCATTATGCAGATGCTTGCCACTGATCTTTTTAATCCGACCGAGCGGCTTCTGCTCAATTTCACCAAACTTGCTGAAATCAACCGTCGGTTGAGCAGGTAAGCTAAACCCACCTGAACTGGTAACTTGAGGTGCGCCTTCACGCAAAGTACGTTTAACAAAGGCTTGAACGTCCTCTTTTGTAATCCGTCCTTTCTGACCAGAACCCGGCACATGATAAAGATCAACACCCAATTCACGTGCAAAGCGACGTACCGCGGGGCTTGCATGTGCCTTACCCGCAGGAGCATCTGAGGGTTTTGCAATGACCGGACGACGCTGAGATTCTTTTTCACCAGGCGCACGATCATCAATCTCTTCTTCCACAGGCGCAGCGATCTCAGGAGTTGGCGTTTGCTCTACTTCAGGCTCCGCAGCAGCTTCAGCCACACTGGCTTTCATTTGCCCAATCACATC
>VMDJ01000112.1 GCA_008080925.1 Gammaproteobacteria bacterium | reverse complement strand
TTGTTCAGCCGTAACGCTGACAAACCGCGCTCGATTGCCTCAGTGACAAAGCTAATGACGGCGCTCGTTATCCTCGATACAAAGCTTCCTCTCGATGAAACAATCACCATCACCAAAGCTGACCGTGATCTAAGGCAACTCACCGGCTCGCGCTTAAAGGTCGGCGCAAAACTCACCCGTGAAGAGTTACTAACACTTGCCATGCTCTCTTCTGAGAATCGCGCAGCCCTTGCGCTTGGTCGCACTTACCCTGGCGGCAGCGAGGCCTTTGCAAGCGCAATGAATGAGAAAGCTAAAAGCTTAGGGATGATGCATTCAAACTTTATTGATGCCGCCGGGCTATCGCCGAACAATCTATCAACACCAAATGATCTTTTTCTATTAATGCAGGCTGCAGAAAAGCATCCCTTGTTAAAGAAAATTGCTCAAACTCGCAGTGTTACCGTGAAGCCATACAAGCGACTGGGGCCTTTGCGTTATGTGAACACCAATCGCTTCTCACGCAATAAATCTTGGGAATTATTGCTAAGCAAAACAGGCTTTCTGACCGAGGCAGGCCGCTGCTTAGTGATGAAGGCGCGTGTTGATAATAAAGAAGTCACCATGATCTTGCTCGATTCCTACGGAAAGCTAACACCCTTTGGTGATGCGAACCGAGCTAGAGAATGGCTAAAGCGTTATCGGAAAAGTGCTTGAGATTCACTTGCCGCAATCACCGGCTGATTAACAATCCAATCTGACATCACACGCGCAGCTTCCTCGAGCATTATCTTTTTAATGCCTTCTGGATCTTTATCCTGATCTGCCAACTCTTCTTGCTCATCTAACGATTCAAGCGCACCTAAACCACGATATGCACGCAAACGATTCAAGCTTTCAAGTTGCTCTTCTTCACGTTGATCAAGCTCAGCTTGGCGCACAGATTCTTTCAGACTCAGCACCTTAAGGTCTCGCAATTCAGCAATGCGCTTTTCTTGATCGATCAAAAACGCAAAGCCTGGATCCTGCTGAATACGTTGCTCAGATATTGCACGTAACTTTTCAATGGGGAAGATGGTTGGACGCGGACGAATAGCCGGTTCAATTGAAGCCCATGGAAGCGCATGCTCAAGTGCGCGTTCGCCATGTTCTTTCGCACCAAAAGATGTTGGGAATACCACATCAGGTATTACACCACGGTGCTGAGTACTGTCGCCTTGGACCCGGAAGAACTGCGCCATGGTTAAACGCAAACGACCCAGATCTTTTTCGGTTCGCAAGTAGCGCTGCAAATCGACCAAAGTTTGTACCGTACCCTTACCAAAGGTTGGCTCGCCAACGATTAATGCGCGCTGATAGTCCTGCATTGCACCGGCAAAGATCTCAGAAGCAGACGCACTGTTACGATCAACCAAAACCATTAAGGGGCCACGATAGGCAATGCCTGGGTCCTGATCTCGCTCTAACTCGACATTGCCATTGCTATCCTTAACTTGTACCACCGGTCCTTTATCGATAAACAAACCCGTCAGTTCGGTCGCTTCCGTCAGAGAACCACCACCGTTCTGGCGCAGGTCAATAATGATGCCGTTAACCTTTTCCGCCTCGAGTTTAGTTAATAACTCTCGTACATCCCGCGTCGTGCTTCGAAAATCATCAGTACCACTAGCTGCACCACTAAAGTCACGATAGAACCCTGGAATCTCAATTACGCCAAGTTTCAAGTTATCTACTTCAATGACATCACTTTTAGCCGCACTGTCTTCAAGCTTGATCTGATCACGCACGAGCGCTAGCTCTTTCGTACGGCCTGAATCTTCACCTTTCGGTAACACCTGTAGACGCACCGTTGACCCCTTAGGACCGCGAATCTTGTCGACCACATCATCGAGACGCCAACCAATAACATCGAGCATTTCGCCCTTATCACCCTGCGCAACACCAACAATACGGTCACCTGATTTAATCTTGCCGCTTCGGGCAGCAGGACCACCAATAACGGTCTTAACCACTTCTGTGTATTCATCTTTACCACGCAACACCGCGCCAATACCTTGCAGCGACAAACGCATGCCGATATCAAAGTTCTCAGACGAACGAGGTGACATATAGGTAGTGTGTGGCTCGATACTCAACGTCACAGCATTCACAAAGGCCTGAAAAATATCCGCTGAGGTCATCTGCTGTACTCGATTACGAATATTTTCGTAACGGCGAATCAGCTTCTTTTCAATATCTTTAGTTTCACCGCTAAGGCGGAGGCTAAGCACATCATTCTTAACACGCTTGCGCCACAAATCATCCAAGACAAAATCATCTGTCGCCCATGGCGCTTTCTCACGATCAATTTGGTAGGTCTCATCAAGTGAGAAATCAAAATCATTAAAACGCACCAAGCTCACGGCAAAGGCAATGCGATTTTCAACTTTGTCACGGAAGTGCTTAAAGATGGTGTATGCCGGATCGAGTAAGCCATTGTGAAGGCTGTCATCAAACTCATCACGATAATGGTCAAGCTGACGTATATCTACCTGAGTAAAAAAAGCACGGTTGGCATCAAGCGTTTCGAGATAGCGATCAAACGCCATCGCCGATAGCTCATCATTAATCTCGGGTTTGGTGTAGTGGAATGACTCGAGGACTTGACCGATGACCAAGGCGGTTCGGCGCTGGAATTCATCGGGCTTCAGTTCTGACTTTGGCACAAACTTTGGCGTTGCCCCAACAGAGCCCACCAAAAATACCAAAAAACACAACAAAAGCTTTTTCATCAACAACTTAGCCTAGTTCAAACCATTCATTACGCCAGGGGTTTGGCGCAATCCTGCGAGCAGAGCACGATAATCCGGATCATCCTCTGAAATCAACCTGTGACGCAGGGCGAAATCAATGATCACCAAATTGCAATTCAGCTTGAAATCATCGGTATCACGGACAATCTGCAATACATCTTCGACAGGCATCAGATGAAATGATTCCACTTCACCATCGGTATTCTGCGGAATGAACGTGGCAGGCAGTTCAATGTCGTAGCAATACAAGACATCAGGACGGAAACCATTCGCATTCACACGGTTATAAGCAATACTGCCAACATAGGTGGCTTGCTGGGCAAGCGCCGCTGACATGCCCGCCTCTTCTTGGCATTCTTTAATAAGGTTCTCTTCCAAACTGATGCCCTGTGGTAATCCACCCGCAACCATGTTGTCCCATGCGCCAGGAAAGATCGCACGATCACGGGCACGCTTACCTACCCATAATAAAAGTCGACCGTTGTAGTTCACATACCCATTGAGATGTTGGCCAAACGAACGCAGACCAAAGTGACTCGCAGCAACTCGGTCAATCTCCGCAATCGCCTCATCACGCTCACCAGCAGTCAAAGGATAAGGTTCATTCATAGGCTTGTGCGGCAACACACCTTGCTCATACAAGGTATTCACCACGTCAGTTAACTCAGCGGTCAAGGCTTCACCTTGAAACGCTGGGTTAGACAACCCAACCTGGCTATCTGAAAACGCAAATAACTGATCAAACTGGCGCAAGTGCTCAATAAAGCTAGGGCGCAACCACCCATATACTTGGCCGTTGATTTCCCACGGCACAAAACGCTCAGTAATCACCGGATTACACGCTTCAATGTGGCGTAAGTAACTCATACGTTTTTCTTCTCGTCCTTTTTGATCTCTTGCCAGGCTGATTCCATCTGCTCAAGTTCAAGTTGCGTCATGTCGCCATGACCTTGAGCGGCAAGATACTGCTCCATCGCCCGAAAGCGACGCTCAAACTTATTATTCGCTGCACGCATGATCTCTTCAGACTCAAAACCCAACTTTCGAATAATGTTAGTCATTACAAAAAGAATATCGCCAAGCTCATCAGCTAAATGATCACGATCACCTGAAGCCCAGGCTTCGCGCACCTCGGCAACCTCTTCGACCATCTTGTCGAAAGCCCCTTCAGGGTTTGGCCAATCAAAGCCGACTTTCGAGGCTTTTTTGGTCAGCTTTTGGGCACGCATCAATGCCGGCAGACCTTGAGTCACTCCTGCCAGTGCACTGCCATCTGGCTGCCGATCACGCTCCTGCGCCTTGATCGCTTCCCAAGCAGAACCTAATTGTTCTTCCGTCTCAAAATTAGCGTCCGCAAAAACATGCGGATGACGACGATGCATTTTATCCGCGATATCCGCCGCGACATCATCAAAAGTAAATCGCCCTTCTTCTTTGGCTATCTGACTGTAGAAGACCACCTGAAACAACAAGTCGCCTAACTCACTCTTTAGCTCATCGAAATCTTCACGCTCAATTGCATCAGCCACCTCATACGCTTCTTCTAAGGTGTAAGGCACGATCGTTTTATAGGTTTGTTTGCGATCCCAAGGACAACCCTTCTCTGGATCACGCAACTGCGCCATGATCTCAAGCAGACGATTTATCGAACTCAACTCAACCACCTGGCAATGAGATACCCGTCACTTTTTTATACAAAGTCACGGCGTAAGAATCTGTCATACCCGAAACAAAGTCCGTCAATAACAACAAACGCAAATAAGGATCTTGAACTGGCACACGATCAGGACCGATGAATTGCTCAGGCACCAAACGGATCAACATGCGACTGCGCGCTGAAGCATTATCACCATGCTCAGCCACATCATCGATGACCTGAATGAAGCGTTCCAACAAGTCGCTAACCACTTGGAAACCTGCCGCTTGAATACTGACCACTTCTGGTGCGCAATAGATCCGCTCAACCGCAAGGTCGATAAGATGATCAGCCTTCTGTCGGCATGGAATCATTTCAAGCAAAGGCTGATCAAAGCTGCCGTCTAAAATTTCAGCTTCGTTATCTAGAAAGCAATCACGAGCCTGCAAAATAATTTGGTTAATTACCTTTGCACGTAAAAACTCAACCCGATCTTTCTTTTCACGGATAGCTTTTAGACGGTCCGCTTGCTTATCACGATCCGGCAATAAATCGAGGAAGGCATCAACTACCTCTTCGTATGAAAAGTGACCTAGGCGATAACCGTCTTCTAAATCAATGACGCGATAACTGATGTCATCTGCTGCCTCGACAAGGAATGCCAAGGGATGACGACACCACATGGCATAAGGTGAATCGCGGCGGATTAAGCCAACTTCATTCGCAACCGTTTCGAAGTTTTCACGATCAGCGACTGTAAAACCTTGTTTTTTTGCACTCACACCAGCATGCGTATTACCACCCACCCATGATTCACGCGGGTACTTGGTAAATGCCGCAAGCGTTGCTGAAGTGAGCTGTAGGCCACCTTGGTTATCAGGGTTTTGTAAGCGCGTCACAATACGGAAGCCTTGCGCGTTACCTTCAAACGCTAAAAAATCTTCTCGCTCACTGCCACGCAATACCTCGACGCGACGAGAACCATAATCTGCTGTCATCGCCCAATGGCGAATCGCATCTTCACCGGAATGACCAAATGGTGGATTACCAATGTCATGCGCCAAACACGCTGCAGCAACAACGTTGCCAAAATCAGAGGCTTCAAAGTCATGTAAGCCATGACGCGCCATGATCTGCTCACCCACTAAGGTGCCAAGAGAGCGACCAATACTCGAAGCCTCCAAGCTATGGGTCAGACGCGTACGAACATAATCAACTTTAGATAAGGGAAAGACCTGCGTCTTATCCTGCATACGACGGAAAGCCGACGAAAAGACCACGCGATCGAAGTCACGCTGAAAATCTGTTCTTGCCGTAATTGATTGTGGCTCTTCTGAAGAACCTAAACGTTTGCGCGACAGCAGTCGCTTCCATTCCATCGTCATAAAGGGCGTCGATTTTTATTTAATCTGCTAAGCCCTAAGGGTACCATCCAAGCCGGCGTGAAGGCGCTGTTTTTAGTGACTAACGCAGCTCTCGAACGACACGAAAACCGAGATTCACATCAAGCTCATCGCGTAACCGTGGACGGCGTGAAGCGCTTCGTGAAAATACCGCCGCATCAAACCAAGATCCACCCCTTACAGCGATCCACTTATTACGGCGCTTGGGGGGCGCCGGATGATGACGAGAAAGATTGGCCAACGACTTGCTGTAATTTGACGATGTCATTTCCCAGACATTGCCATGCATGTCATGCAGACCCCAAGCATTCGCTGGGTACTGACCAACCTCGATGGTTTTAGCGATTGGCGCACACTTCGGCAAGATAAAACGTTTACCTTGCCTTTCTTCGTCGTAAGGAAACGCTGCGCGGAAATGTACATTTTTACAGCTCACCGAATCACCAAAGGCAAAGGCCTCTGATGAGCCAGCGCGGCAGGCATATTCCCACTCAGCTTCATTTGGCAAACGATAATCATGTCCGGTTTCATCACTCAGCCAACGGCAAAAGTCCTCTGCATGACCATGCCGAATATTTATCACCGGATGTCGACCTTCACTTCGAATTAACTCCCAACTCCAGACCCAATCAGTAGCGTCTGTGAACCGTTCGAATTGTTCCGCAGTAATCGGTACCGTGCCTATCGCAAAAGGTTCGAGCAACTGTTGGTAGTGCATAGGCGCTTCATCAACTCGATGACCAAACTCTGTTTCTGCCGAGCCCATTTCAAAAACACCCGCCGGAATGACCGTTAACTCAGGACCATGCGACCCATCATGAAGTCGATCACAAAATTGCACATCAATCGCAAAAGAAGCAGCAGTCTTTGCTTGAAGTGTTTGTCGCTCAACGACCGATAAGTCAGGAATAAAAGGCAATGCTTTGCTGCCAGATTTTTCAGGGTACTGCATGAGAATGAGGGGGTTTAATTTCGTTGCGTCATTATCGCTAATTCATAGTCTTATTGAATGCCAAAAAACAAGCTGTCGCTGACTAAGATCAACTCAACGTCCAGATTATTGGATGCTATTTGTTAAGATAGATTCTTCACGGAATATACGGATCCCCTATGAATACTCTACCCCCTTGCCCTCAATGCCAATCTGAATTCACTTATCAAGATGG